>JAYKIP010000234.1:0-13713 GCA_035286205.1 Merismopediaceae cyanobacterium | reverse complement strand
GGGGTGGATTATCGCCAACTCCTCCGCACAGTGCGCCAATTTGAGCAGAATCTCCGTCGTGGCCCCCAGGATTCATCCTATTTAACCCAGGCTTCCCAACTTTATGAATGGTTAATTCGACCGATTCAAGCTCAACTTGAACAGCAAAAAATTGACAACCTGACATTTGTGTTACCCAGTGGCCTGCGAACCCTGCCCTTAGCGGCTCTTTATAATGCTAAAACCCAGCGTTTTTTAGTGGAAGATTACACCCTAGGGATGATTCCTAGCCTTTCCTTGATTGATTTAACACCTAAACCCTACCGCCAGCCGGATCAATCAAAGGTTGTGGCCATGGGATCATCTACCTTTACAGATAATACGCCTTTGCCGGCAGTTCCCCTAGAGTTGGCAGAAGTGACGAAAATTCTTCCTGGTGAAAGTTTTTTAAATCAAGCATTTACTGCGGATAATCTGGAAAAAGCTCTGGATTCCCAGGAATTTAACGTGGTGCATTTAGCGACCCATGGGGCCTTTCGTCCGGGCGATCGCCGTAATTCCTTCATTTATTTGAATCAGGGAAAATTAAATCTGGATCAGTTTGCCGCTTTAGGGTTTGATCGGTCTAAAATTGATCTGTTGGTACTGTCTGCCTGTAAAACGGCCTTTGGTGATCCCGATGCGGAACTGGGTTTTGCTGGGTTGGCGGTTAAAGCGGGAGTCAGAACAGCCCTCGGTAGTTTATGGAATGTGAGCGATGAAGGAACGTTGGCATTGATGACCCTTTTCTATCATCAATTTAAAACCCAGGATACGAAAACCGAAGCCCTGCATCATGCCCAAATAGCCATGTTAAAAGGCAATTACCAAGTGGTGAATGATCAATTAATCATAGAAAATCAACCTCCCTTTTCTATTTCACCCGCCGTCGCTGAAGTCTTCAAAAACGATCTGCGTCATCCCTACTATTGGAGTGCGTTTACCTTAATTGGGAATCCCTGGTAAGGGCTTGATGTTCGTTACACAAAAAGAGGTCATTACGAATAATGTTGCGATTCTTTTTACGATTTAGTCTTTTAGGAATGCTAGGATTCTTATTCGCCAGTGGAGTCTTTCTTTCGGTGAATGCTCATCCTCAACCGTTGATGCCGTTGGCCACTCCCAGTTCCTTAGTCAGTCAAGTGCCGGGGACGGCCACTCCCGACTCAGCCAATGAGCGAACAGTGACCGAAACCTTAAGGGCCTTAGGTTTGGATAATGCGACGCTGACTCTAGCCTTAGCCATTAATCAAGCCGGTGTTGATCCCAAATACACCGTTGCCCTCGCCCAAAATCTCCAAGGGTTAGTGGCCGATCCGACTACCCTGAATCCCCAACAACTCAACCGAGCGATCGCCGCCTATAATGCCATTGTAGATAGGAGTAGCCTGGAAACGCTAGAACAATTACAACAAGAAACCTCTGGCTTTTTAGCATTAAAAGGGTTTCTGGAAAAACTCCAAGCCATGGTAAAGTAAGTCAGTGAGCGAGAGAGGAAGAAATAGGAACCCGATAGGTTTTTTCAACTTTAATGGACAGTCATGATGGTCTTCCCGAAACGCTATATTACTTTATTTTTGGGGTTTTTCCTCGGTTTAAGCGCGATCGCCCTAACCGTTATACCTCCGTTTTCTAGTACCGCCCAAACGCCTGTAATGAAGGTCTCTCCGGACTGGTCAGGGATGGTTGTTGACACAGAGAATAGTTGGCTCACCCAATACGAAACCTACTTTGATAGTGATTTTACCAATCGTAAATTAACCGGCGATCAAATTGCTCAATTTTTACAACCTTTTCAAACCAAAACCGGAACCCGTCCGGCCGTCATTTGGGCGAAAAATACTCCCCAGGGTTTAGTGGTGATTCTCTCCATGCCAGGACAGAAAACCTATGGTTATTTTCTGGATCATCAAACGGTAAAAGCCCTCAATCCGACGATCTTAGGTTTCCTGAATGCCCTCAAAAATCCCCAGAGTCAGCATTATTTAGACCTGGGTAAACAGCTTTATGATTGGTTAATATTCCCCCTGGAACCGCATCTAAAAGCCAATCAGATTGATACGTTAATTTTGTGTCTAGGAGAAGGGTTACGCTCTTTACCCTTTACGGCTCTCTATGATGGGAAAAAGTTTCTGGTGGAAAAGTATGCGTTAGCCAGGGTTCCAGCTTTTAATTTAACGGAATTGTCCACCGGTAATCTGCAAAACGCTAGGGTGTTAGCCATGGGAGCCTCTGAGTTTTCCCAACAGCAACCCCTTCCCGGTGTGGCGATCGAATTGCAAACGATTTTACAAACGCCTTGGCAGGGAGTTTCGGTATTAAACCAAGGGTTTACGGTGAAAAATCTCAAAGCTTGGCGACAACGGGAGGATTTTCAAATTGTCCATTTAGCGACCCATGCTGATTTTTTACCGGGGGAACCCAGTCAGTCCTATATTCAGTTTAGTGATCAACGGTTAACCCTAAAACAATTAAAGGAGTTAGGCTTAAATCAACCGCCTGTCGAATTGTTGGTACTCAGTGCTTGTCAAACCGCCGTTGGCAATAAAGAGGTGGAATTAGGCTTTTCGGGGTTAGCTCTCCAGGCCGGGGTCAAGTCGGCGATCGCCAGTTTTTGGCCGGTGAGTGATGCGGGAACCCTGGCTTTAATGAGTGAATTTTATCAACGGTTAAAGGGAGCCGTGAGTAAGGCCGAAGCCCTACGCCAAGCCCAGGTTGCGATGATTCGAGGCAAAGTCTATCTCCAAGCCGGGGAACTGGTGGGTTCCAGGGGAACGGTGACCGTACCGGAGAGTTTGGGTCAAGACGGTGCGAGGAGTTTGGCCCACCCTTATTACTGGGCGGGTTTCTCCCTCATCGGCAGTCCTTGGTAGCTACAATGGAGGAGTCCCAAAACTCTTTTAAGAAAATTTGTCCGGCCCTGATGCTCAATACTTAATACGATGATTGTTACTTGTGGAGGCTAAAAAAATAACCATGAATTCTCTCAAATTTCTGACCATTTTGGGCTTATCGAGTCTGACGTTGACCCAGGGGTTACCGGTCTGGGCTTCTCCCCTGATCGCCCTTAAATTTCCCAATACCGGCGATCGCGGGGCCCCGGTTACCACCACCGGCGGAGGAACTCGCAGTCCGGGCAGTTGTATTGCGGTCGGGGAACAACAACAACTATCCGTTAATGCCCTCGCCCCTAACTTTAGTAATACCGTCACCACGGCTTCCCGTCGCCCCAATCTTTACTTTTATATTCCTCCCAATACGGCCCAGTGGGGAGAAATCCAGATTACTGACGAAGGGGAAAACGTTGTGGCCCAAACGCAGTTTACTTTACCGAAGACTCCGGGAATTATTAAGGTTGCCACTCAACCCACCCAGCCCCTGGTGGCTGACAAGTACTATCAATGGTCGTTAACCCTCGTCTGCAATACTAAGGCAAGAGATCAAGATTTTTCAGTATCGGGTACGCTAGAAATTAAGGCTCCCCAGGGTAAACCGCCAGCGAATGCCACCTTCCTAGAACAGGCTGAATTTTATGCTCAACAGGGCATTTGGCTAGATACCTTGGACAACTTGATACAGTTACAGTCTCCCTCTTCCCAGGGAGTGTCACCGTCCTCGGAATGGGAAGAATTATTACAATCTGCTGGTCTGCAAGACTTAAGCGAGAAACCGCTCTTAGATTGCTGTCAGACTGCCCAGGGCGTTAGTCATCGTTCCTTACCGTCGCCTTAAGCGTTGTCTTAGATGTCCTTTTCCATCGGTCATTCTCTCAAAACCTTTTTTTGGCACAGTCGCGGGGTTTGGTTGGTTACGCCCCTCGTGGCCGGTGCGGTTATGTTGCTACGTATGAGCGGGGTTCTTCAGGGATGGGAATGGACAACCTACGATCTGTATCTCCGGCTCCGTCCCCAGGAAGAAGGCGATCGCCGGGTGGTGATTGTGGGCATTAATGAAACGGATTTAGCGAAGCTGAACAGTTCGATTATTTCGGATCAAACTTTGGCAACCCTGTTAACTAAGCTGAAAGCTAGGGAACCCAGGGCGATCGGGCTAGATATGTACCGCGATTTACCGGTGCCGCCGGGGGAACAAGCCCTCAATCAAGTATTTGCCACAACCCCTAATTTAATTGGGATTCAAAAGGTTGTTGGAGAAATCGGCAAGGAAACCGTCGCGCCTCCCTCCGTTCTAAAAAAAAAGGGGCAGGTCGGGGCCAATGATTTGCCCATTGATGCCGATAATCGCATTCGTCGCGGGTTTTTCTATCTCAGTGACGGGAAAGACAATGTTTATAGTTTTGCCCTGCTGTTGGCGGGATTGTATCTGGACAAACAGGGGATTAGTCCCCAGGCTGTTCCCCAAACTGATAATTGGCGGATCGGTCAAGCGGTGTTTGTCCCCTTTGAAGCCAATGATGGGGGCTATGTGGGGGCCGATGCCAGGGGTTTTCAAATCCTCTTGAACTATCGAGACAATCCCCGACCTTTTGAGATGGTTTCGATGACCGATATTTTACAAAATCGAGTGCCAGCAGATTGGGGACGCGATCGCGTGATTTTGATCGGTAAAGTCGGCGAAAGTTTTAAAGATGTGTTTTTTACTCCCTACAGTGATCTGTTGGGGCTGGCCAAAACCGTGCCAGGGGTGGAAGTCCATGCTAGTCTCGTCAGTCAAATCCTCAGTGCGTCCCTTGATGGTCGTCCCTTAATTCACACGATTCCCGATTTCCTTGAAGATCTTTGGGTTCTCCTCTGGTCATTGATCGGGGCGGCGATCGCCTGGCAATTTCGGTATCGAGAAGGTCATCAACGCTCTCCCGTGTTGGCCTGGGGTCTCGTTCTCTTTGCCGGGGGAACCCTCTTCGGTTCCACCTATGGAGCGATGTTGTACGGCTGGTGGTTGCCCCGGATTCCCCCCTTTTTAGCCCTCCTGGGGTCTGCGGTGGCCATGACCGCCTATATTGCCCGGAGTGGTATTCAAATTCGGAAAACCTTTGGGCGTTATCTCACCGATGAAGTGGTGGCCAACCTCCTGGAAAATCCCGAAGGTCTGAAAATTGGCGGCGAACGTCGGCAGATTACGATTTTAACCTCCGATTTACGGGGGTTTACGGCGACTTCTGAACGGCTTTCTCCCGAAAAAGTGATTCAAGTTCTCAACTTCTATTTCGGTCACATGGCCGATGTGATTACTAAATACCAGGGAACCATTGACGAATTTATGGGGGATGGGATTCTGGTGTTGTTTGGTGCGCCGACCCACCGTGAGGATGATGCGGAAAGGGCTGTGGCCTGTGCCATTGAAATGCAGTTAATTATGACCAAAGTGAATGAGCAAATGGCCGCCTGGGAGTTTAATCCTCTGGTGATGGGCATTGGTATTAATACCGGGGAAGTGGTCGTGGGCAATATCGGCTCAGAAAAACGCACAAAATATGGCGTAGTGGGCAATCAAGTCAATCTCACCTATCGCATTGAATCCTATACAACGGGGGGCCAAGTCCTGATCTCTGACAGCACTTACCAGTTAGCAAAAGATAAGATTTTAATTAATGGCAGTAAGGAAGTACAACCCAAGGGCATTCAAGAAGCAATTACCATTTACGATGTGGCGGGCATGAAAGAACCCTATAACTTACAATTGATTCAGGAAGCAGAAATTGCTTTCTCGTTACCAGACCCCATTACTTTGCTGTATGCCCCCCTGGAAGGAAAACACGTTACAGAAATCTTCTCCCAGGGAACGCTACAGCAGTTATCCAATAAAGGAGGAGAAATTTTGGCACAAGGGGCTTTTCCAGTGGTTCCCCCGGCCCTAACCAATCTTAAAATTAAATTAATGACAGCTGATCGCAATCTCTCAGACGATCTGTACGCCAAAGTGGTGGAAAAACCCTGCGCGGCAGGAAGCTTCTGGATCTACTTTACGGCGAAACCGCCCCCACTGGAAACCCATTTTCATCAACTTTACGAAAGTCTTAAATCTGCTTAATGTGGGCAAGGATAGACCATGCAATTACTTTTCCTCGGTTCGGGTTCTGCTTTTACCGTTGGCTCGGACAACTTCCAGTCGAATATGTTATTGATTAACGACGCTAACCGCAAGTTACTAATTGATTGTGGCACGGATATTCGGTTTTCTTTACATCAAGAGGGCTTTTCCTATTTAGATATTACGGATATTTACATTAGTCATCTCCATTCTGACCATGCCGGGGGCTTGGAATATATGGGTTTTTGTTCCCGGTTTGATGAGCGTTGTGCTAAACCTAAGCTCTATCTCAGTCAGGATATTGCGGTGGATCTGTGGCATAAAAGTTTGGCGGGAGGTATGGAAGCAATCGAGGGCGGCTTAACCGATTTAGCAGGCTTTTTTGCGGTGCAGGCTATTCCCCCCCAGGGGTCTTTTACCTGGGATGGTATTGATTTTCAGTTGGTTAAAATGGATCATATCAATACAGGATTTGGGTTAATGCCCGCCTACGGTTTGTTTTTTGAAGTGGCGGGACAAAAGATTTTTTTAAGTAATGATACGAAGCTCTGTTTTCAGGCTCTCCACGATGATTTTGAAAGGGCAGATTTGATTTTCCATGATTGTGAACTGTCTCCCTATCCCAGTAAGGTTCATGCCCATTATCAAGAGCTTGTCCAGTTGCCGGCGGCGATTAAGGCCAAAATGTGGCTCTACGGCTATCAGCCCGGTGTTTTACCGGATGCCCGACAAGATGGCTTTTTAGGATTTGTAAAACGGGGACAATCTTTTACTTTACCCACGACTTTATCCACCGCTTTGGATCAAGGAATGAGTTAAGCCCAAGAGAATTTTTATTGCTCAAATCCTCGGTTTTTGATGGGTAAATTCAGCACGTCTGGAGACAGCGATCGCAGGAGATACAGGGGTAAGGGATCTTGCCCAAACGGAGCAACGGCAGAGTTAGTCAGATAAGCAGAAAACTGGGCATCTTGATGGAGATACCGATTAAAAAAGGCTAAACTAATGGCTTTCAGATAGGTTTTCGCTAATTCCGGTTTGGGGCCAGTTAACAGAGGAGGCAAATTGCTGGTTCCGTCTAAAAAAGATAGGTGAGTGCCATCTTTAACTAATAGTAAATAGCGATCGCCCTGGGTTAACCAACTAAAGGGAATTAACTGTTCCGGGATTGCCGGGGAGAAAATATCATCACTACCCGCGATTACTAATAAGGGAACGGTAACTTGACTCAATAGGGTTTTGTTAAAAATCGGATTAGTAACGGGATTAATGGCTAAAATAGCCTTAACTCGTGGATCTTTTAATTGCATTTGGGACGGTGGACTCTGGGGATTCGTGCATTGCCAAATCACCGCCGGGTTTAAAATAATTTGATCGGGGTCAGCTAAATCTTGACAGCGTTTTTGTAGGTTATCCCAGGCGATCGCCGGGGTTCCCAGGGCCATTGAGGTATAACCTCCTAAAGATTGCCCTAAAAGACCCACATTTTGGGTATTAATTTTGCCTTTCCAGTCCGGAAGTGTTTGCGTTTTTTCTTCAATATTATCCAATAAATCCGTCACGTCCTGGGGTTGAGTCATCCATTCATTGGACTTTGGTAAACTCGCCCCACCGGCCAAGACTGCTTTAATTTGTTGGTTATCGGTTTTCGGAAAGTTTAAGGCCGCGATCGCCAGCCCCTGGGAAGCCAAATGTTGTCCCGCATAGATTAAGGCATTAACATCCGAATTTAAGCCGGGAGCTAATACGACTAACGGAGCCGGTTTAGGGGGATTTTGAGGCAGATAAACCACCGCATTGATCACATCCCCATCGGGTTGAGTAAAGGTTAAATATTCCGTTGTCCATTTGTACGGGCCGGGTTGCGTTAAATCCTGTAACTTGACCGGGCTGGGTTCCAAAGGCTGGGCTTGTACCTGCTCAAAAATTTCATCGGTTTTCTCAAAAAAGAATTCCACCTGCTCGGCTGTTTTTTCAATCACATTTAAATCTAATGGGATCGTCGGCAAAACATAATTTTTCAAAACATTAATAAACGTTAATCCCTGGGGATCGGCGGCGGCGGTAATCAAGGCACCCGATAACGCTGGACGACTCTGGGCCGGGGGACTTTCAATCACCTTACTCAGTTGGGCTAAAATCGTTTTTCCCAAATCTGTTCGTAAAAAATTATAGACTTCAATGCTATTAACCGGAATCGGATAATTCAAAAAATCTCGGAGTTTTTGCACCGCTTCGGGAGCAACTTGATTGGTATAAAAAGCTAAACTGGGTGAAATTTTTCCGGTTTCAGCAAACTCACTTAAATCACGAATATTGACATCAAATTGACCAAAGGGAGGATAAACAAAGGTAATTTTGTCTGCCGCCTTTATGGGTAAAGCCAGGAAAGAACTAGAGAGCATTAAGCCAAAGGCAAACCCGAAAGATTGAAGAAATCGCTTAAATTGCATAGCCTTATCCACTGAGAAAACGGGTCAGGGTTAGAAAAAGTCCCTTTTTTAGAGGGAAGCAGTGGGAGGGGTTGACCATCGCCAGACAACGCCCCGATGTTCATACTCGATCACAACTTTCCCTATTTTCTGGGTTTTTGGGCATGGTGCAACCTTGGCTTTCATCAACCGTTAACAAATACCTGCGACTTGCTCATTTTGTTGCTATACTAAAACCGTAGTCGTTATGAGTTTGATTAAAGCCAATGACAGCCATCGAAAATGTTGTAATTATCGGGTCTGGCCCTGCGGGTTATACGGCGGCGATCTATGCGGCGCGAGCCAATCTGAAACCCGTTATGTTTGAAGGATTCCAGGCGGGCGGCATTCCCGGTGGGCAATTAATGACCACGACGGAGGTGGAAAATTTTCCCGGCTTTCCCGAAGGCATTACGGGGCCAGAACTCATGGAGCGGATGAAGGCCCAGGCGGTACGGTGGGGAACGGAATGTTATACCGAAGATGTGATCAGCGTGGATTTACAACAACGGCCGTTTGTGGTGCGCTCCGAAGACCGGGAAATTCAAGCCCATAGCGTGATTATTGCCACCGGGGCGACGGCTAAACGGTTAAATTTACCCAGGGAAGCGGAATTTTGGAGTAATGGCATTTCTGCCTGTGCCATTTGTGATGGTGCGTCCCCCCTGTTTAAAAATGTTCCCCTGGCCGTTATCGGTGGAGGAGATTCAGCGGCCGAGGAAGCGGTGTATTTAACCAAGTATGGTTCCCAGGTGCATTTATTAGTCCGTCGGGGAGAAATGCGGGCCAGTAAGGCGATGCAAGACCGGGTGTTAGCGAATCCCAATATTACGGTGCATTGGCATACGGAACCCGTAGATGTTTTTGGCAGTAATCAGCGTTTAGAGGGCATTCAAGTTAAAGATACCCGCACCGGGGAATTACGCGAGATTGCCGTGCAGGGTCTTTTCTATGCGATCGGGCATAATCCTAATACCCGTCTTTTCCAAGGTCAATTAGAGTTGGATACAGTGGGTTACATCCGAGTAAAACCGGGGACAGTGGCGACCAGTGTGGAAGGGGTCTTTGCCGCCGGGGATGTCCAGGATCATGAATACCGTCAAGCCATTACCGCATCGGGAACAGGTTGTATGGCGGCTCTGTTGGCCGAACGTTGGCTGTCGGAACACGGTTTGATCATTGAGCATCACCAATCTGCAAGTTCCGAGGAATATCACGCGCCAGTATCCTCCGTGACTCCCAGCGACACGGAAATCACCTTTGATCTTAGCCACACCCGTCACCTAGGCGGTTATGCCCTCCGCAAATTGTTCCACGAAGGTGATCGCCCCTTAGTGGTGAAATATGTCTCGCCCACCTGTGGCCCCTGCCGTACCCTCAAACCGATTTTAGATAAGGTCATTGATGAATACGAAGGCAAAATTCACTTTGTGGAAATTGACATTGTGGACGACCCGGAAATTGCTCAAATGGGGGGCGTAACCGGCACGCCAACGGTGCAAGTCTTTAAAGATAAGGAACTGCTCCAGGAGTTTAAAGGGATTAAACAAAAGAGCGAATTTCGTGCCGCGATTGACCAGGCTTTAGGCTTAGCCACTGTTAATTAGCGGAACTTTGAATCTCTTTGCTTGCATAGGGTAGGCGATGGTCTGCCCTCCTAAACAACTCTTGACTTTTTCAGCATTAACCTTATTGGTTACAATACTTGAGAAGGCAACAAAACTTCCTGTAACAAAAGGCGAATTATCCTTTCAACCCGACAATCCATGATGACCCCCGTTATCTCTGAACATATCCAAATCACCCCTGGGGTCTGTGGTGGTAAGCCCCGCATTGCAGGTCATCGTATTCGTGTGCAAGATGTTGCGATATGGTACGAACAACTTCGTATGTCTCCCGATGATATTGTTTACCATTATCCCAGCATTACTCTGGCTGATGTCCACGCTGCCTTAACCTATTACTACGACCACTTAGACGAAATTCGCCAAGATATTCGTGAGAGTGAAGCTTTTGCCTGCCAATTAGCGGCCCAAACCCCCTCTATACTGCAACGCAAACTCAGGGAAAGGAATGTCAGGACAGATTAAGTTCCATCTTGACGAGAACGTCAGTAACGCGGTAGCTGAAGGCTTACGGAGACGAGGGATTGATGTGACTACTACCCCCGAACAAAATCTGATAGGAGTTTCAGACCGGGAACAGCTTACCTTTGCCTTTGAACAAGGAAGGGTTATTTTCACTCAGGATAATGACTTTCTAAAACTCCACCAAGCCAACATTCCCCACTCAGGAATTGCTTATTGTCACCAAGGAAGCCGAAGTATTGGAGAAGTCGTCAAAACCCTTGCACTCATTTGGGAGTTGGTAGATTCAGAAGATATGGTCGGACACATCGAGTTTATCTAGGGCTTGCTGAAAAAGTCCACAAAACGAACCTAGATGCCGCAGAAGGCGAAAAATAGTAACATCGGAGAGCTTCACCCCACTTTTTTTTGACTGAAGTGCATGGATTTTGAATCTCTAAATGTCATATTCTTGTACTTTATCGTTTTTAAAATTGCTGGAAGCGTTACCCGGCAAAAATTCTACATTCATTCAGTAACCCCTAGATAGATTATGCTCCAACGAGACAAATAAACATTCTCTGAAAATGCTAAACTGAATCTGTTTCAGTTTTTTTGTTAAAGAACTCATTGTCTTTTCATATCTACGCTCTATTAGGACAAAAGCGATGAAAAACAACCTTTTATGTATAGGTGCTTCAACCTATAATCCCAATACTCCCTCAAAAATCAATGATGCTCTAGTTGAAAGTAATTTTCTTAAAAATGGAAGCGTTATTTTGGCTATTCATCAATATTTTCCTTTATACCGTCCTGCAAGGCTTGATCCTCAAGAAAGTTTTAGTGTAGATGAACAGAAAAATTGGATAAAGGAAAGCTGTTTTCCAGATTGTAACTTAATTTTTATTGAAGAACCCAAAAAATATGAAGTCGAACCCGGGCATATATTTATATCGCCAGATACTTTTCCTTATAAAAATGGAGATAAGTTGTTTGATGTCGGACTTCGAGAATTAGAGTCTAAGCTTTTCATTCATGGACAAAATCGGATTTCCAAACTAGATGAATTTTACGGAAAATATATGGATATGAATCATTTTAACTATCTTCCGTGTATTAATCAAATAATGACTCAGTTATCCCAAACAAGAGTTTACAAAAATCTTGGAATGATTTTAGCAGGCATGGAAGATGATGGATCTATTGGCTTAGTAAACATTGCTAAAAATAAAGGGAAAATAGCCATTCAAGACCCTGATGAGTGTTACCATCCTGAACGTCCAGGAAAAACAAGACAAATGCCAGAGTCAGCCGTTAAACAATTACAGAAAGAATCTCTTGATTACGAATTAATTACTTTGGAAAGCAATGAGAATAGTAAGAAAAAAAAACTTGACTCAGTGGCTGATAGACTGCTAGGTTGTTTCGGGTTGTAAAGGTGAGAGGGATTAAACAAAAAAAGCGAATTTCGTTCGGCGATTGATCAGGCTTTGGGATTAGCCCCCGTATAGTTGCGGGTCATTCCCCTTAAATGGTTAAAGATCCTTCCGTGAAAACCTTTGGGGGTAAGGTTAATTGCCATTTTCCCTGATGGTAAACGCACTGGCAGAGGGAGGCGACGGGAATGGTTAAGGGTTCCTCTGTCTCCCCTAAACCGGTGATAATTCCCTTGACGGTGGCACTGTGACCCACAATTAATAAGGCTCCGGTAAATTCCTGAGTAAGATATTGGGCCATCTTGCTAAAACGGGCCAGCATCGCCGTTTCGGTTTCAGGAAATTGGGGCCAGAGATAGGGGCGATAGGATGGATCTACGCGGGAACCCAGAAGGCTTAACCGTTCCCAGGATACGGTTTGCGGGGTTTCCGTCATCCAGTTCGCATTGAGCCATTCTCCTAGACCCGGTTCAATTTTTATGGGCAAATCTAATTTTTCGGCGAGGAGATAACCCGTTTGCAGAGTGCGTAGAAAAGGGGAACAAAAAAGGTGATCGATTTTTTCCGGGGCTAAACGATGACTGAGTTGCTCTACCTGCTGAAATCCCTGGGCCGAAAGGGGCGGATCGTAACGCTGGGGGGCGACGGTAAACCAGTCAGGATAGGCAAAATCAAAACGATGACCATGGCGTACCAGCCAAAGGGTTGAAGCCATTCTTATTGGGAGGAAAAAACGTCTAAAAGATTCACTACTTCTGCTTGTTTTTGTAGGCGTTGACTAATGCGATCGCAGACGGTATCACAAATACTTAAAATGGTGGGATCGGCAATGCTGTAGTAGGCACTCACGCCCTGGGTCTGACGGGTTAAAATGCCGGCCTGGGTTAAGACTTTTAAATGTTTCGATAGATTGGCCTGACCAAGCCCGGTGACCTCGGTTAATTCCGTCACATTCATGGCCCCCGCTTTCAAACAACTGAGGATCTGTAGGCGGCTCACTTCCGACAAAACTTTAAAATAATCGGCAACTAAAGCGAGAATTTCGACATCGGCTTTAATAGAGACGGGGCCAGCCATAGGAAAATCCGGATGAGGCAATACAATAACCTTAAATCGTATCATATTCTTTCCCGCGATCGCCATTTTGGGTCTGGCAACTTTCCCTTAGACTATCCCTTAGACTTTGATCGCACTGGGTTCCTGATGAGCGGCAATAATGCGATGACAACCGGAGGCCGGTTTCGCCCAGAGATATTGGTATTCCTGGGGATTGCCCCAACACAACCCTAAAAATAATTCCGTTTGTGTGGCATCCAGTTCTGCCCATTCACTGTCTTGAATCAATTCGGCTAGGGTATCGGGACTGAGGGGACGACGATGGTGGGCCGCTAACCAAAACTGCATTCCGACGGTTCTCGCTTGCCAAAATTCGATGACCTGGGCCTTGGCCTGCATCAAAATTTCCTTGTCCCCCTCAATGGCAATCAGTTGATTATGACATTCGGGAAAGAGCAGTCCATGACCTTGAAACTGACAACTTCGCCAAATAATCCCGGAAACCTGATGCTGTCGTTGATATTCGTGGATTTGCTGACGAAAATCTTGATAGGCAAAGACCCGGCCCACCTTTTGCAAGTTAATCGCTTTGGCAATGACGGGATTATCCAGGCGGGATGCTGAGGATAACAGAACTCGTTTCCCTTGCCAGGTCGCCCGCAATTCTTGCTCCAG
>JAYKIP010000233.1:0-3261 GCA_035286205.1 Merismopediaceae cyanobacterium | reverse complement strand
TGATCTGCTCGGCTTCGTTCCTGATCTGCTCGGTTTCGTTCCTGATCTGCTTTTTCTGACTCCTCAGCTCGGCGATTTGCTTCTCGGTTTCCAGAGTACCACTCAAGGCCGAGATTAACCACCAAAGACGCTGTTGCCAAACAGAACGCCCAGAAACTGTAGTCAATGATGGTGAAGGAGAATTGGGGGACGGGGACGGAGTCTGATTTGCCATAAAACCTTAATAATGCCGCCACTGCATACAAAAACGTTGTCAGGGACTTGGGTAATAATTTCAATAAACTGATCATAACGAATTATCGGGGCATTCACCCTCTGAAGCCTTACACCCGGTTACAGACAGTCTAATCCCTGGGCAACCAATCCTCATCTAATACTTGCTCTAACGGGGCAATGAGCTGTTCCGGAAAATGCTCAAGGGGTAATTGAGTGCGATCGCTGACGATTTCTCTTTTTATTCCCCGTACTCAGTGAGAAAAGCACAGAAATCTCTCAAAGCTGATCGGGTCTCTTTTGACAACAGACCGTTTAGACCCGTCCCCGTTGGCGGAATTTCTACCCTGGGAACGAGAACTGTTTACAAATCGTTACGTTATAATAATTCTTGATCCCTACTAAGCAATGCTAATGAAGCCGATGGGTGGCTCTCCTGAATCCCTGAAAACGCCTCTGCCTTTTAAAACAATGGGTAGCTCTCCGGAACCGTTAAAACCGACTCTCCCGGATACCAGCCTGCGCTGGATTATCGCGGTACTGTTGGGAGGACTGTTGATTACTGGCGGCACGATTTTCTACGGGTTGAAGGCGGGGAAAAATACGGGGACAGAGACTTCTGCTACGGCTTCATCGGGGAAACTGGGCGGAAATTCCTCTTTCGGGACAGAAGTAGAGGTGGTGTCGGCGTTGGGACGCATTGAACCCCTGGGAGAAGTGATTAAGTTATCTCCTACACCGACGATGGGAGGGGCAAAAATTGCGCGGGTTTTGGTGCCGGAAGGAAGTAAGGTGAAAGCGAATCAGGTGATCGCCGTTTTAGATGACTACGACCGTAAGGTGGCGGCCCTGTTTACGGCTAGGGAGGCGGTTAAGGTGGCGAGAGCAAACCTGGCGATCGTGACGGCGGGGGCTAAGGCGGGAGAAATTCAGGCTCAACAAGCGGAGTTTCAGCGTTCGGGGTTGGCTTTTGAACGGTCTAAGGCGGAGTTTGAACAAAAGCAACGGGTGAATCAGGCGAATTTGGATAATCTCAAACAGCAGTTAAGAGGGGAACAGTTGGAGCAACAGGCGACGATTAATCGCTTACAGGCAGAATTGCGTCAGGCGGAAAATGATTATCGTCGGTATCGTTCCCTGGCGGAAGATGGGGCGATCGCCCTTTCCGATTTAGAACAACGTAATTTAAGTTTAGTGACAACCCGCCAACGGTTGGAAGAAGCTCAGGCCCGCTTGTATAAAACGGAAGCGACTCTAACGGAACAGATTCGTCAACAGGAAGCCCAGTTGATTAAGGATCGTTCTACTCTACTATTAGAAGCCCAAGCCTCCCAGGTACAAACGCGGGAAGCGGCGGCTAATCTGAGTAAGGTGTCGGAAGTCCGTCAGGTGGATGTGCAGAAGGCCCAGGCGGAATTAAATCTTGCCCTAGCCCAATTCAACGAAGCTAAAGCGGATTTGGATACAACCCTGGTGCGATCGCCAATCAATGGGCAAATCCTGAAACTCTATGCGCGTCCGGGGGAAAAAGTCAGTGATGCTGATGGGGTCGCCGATATTGGTCGTACCGATCAAATGATGGTGGTGGCGGAGGTCTATGAGGATGATATTCGCCGAGTTCGCCCCGGCCAAATGGCGGTGATCAAAAGTGAAAATGGCAGTTTTGAGGGTGAGTTGGGGGGAACCGTGCGGGCGATCGGTTTAAAAATTGGCAAAAAAGATGTTTTGAATACCGATCCGGCCGCTGATATTGATGCCAGGGTGGTCGAGGTCAAAATTTTGTTAACCCCGGAATCCAGTAAAAAGGTGGCCGGTTTAACCTACGCCAAAACCCTCGTCAAAATTCTTCCCTAATTTCTGCTGTTTTCCCACGAGATTCCCACGAGATTCCTACGATGAAAATTCCCCTGGCTTGGCATCAATTAACCCACGAAAAAATGCGACTGTTGGTGGCGATCGCGGGGATTGCTTTTGCTGATATTTTGATTTTTATGCAGTTGGGGTTTAAAAATGCGTTGTTTGATAGTGCGGTGCGTTTACCTCGGAGTTTCAAGGGAGATATTTTTTTGGTGAGCCGTCAGACCGATACCCTGATTGCGCCCAAAACCTTTTCTGCCCGGCGTTTATACGAAGTGATGGGAATTGAAGGCATTAAAAATATTAATGCCATGTATATTAATGTCAATGTTTGGAAAAACCCGGATAATCAAAGCACGCGACAAATTTTTATTATGGGCTTTAATCCGGTTCATAATGTCTTAGACCTTCCCGGCATTGAAGAAAATTTAGACACCATGAAACAGCCGGATGTGGCCTTATTTGATCAAAAATCCCGTAAAGAGTTTGGCAATATTAAACAGAATGTGCTGGCCGGCAAAAGCGTTACCACAGAAGTCGCTAACCGCAAAATTCAGATCGGCGGACTTTATACCCTGGGGTCTTCCTTTGGTTCCGATGGATCAATTGTGGTCAGTGATTTAAACTTTTTTCGCCTCTTTAAAAATACCCAACGGGGTTTAATTAATGTGGGGGTGATTCAACTGGAACCGGGGGCTGACCGAGAAGCTATTTATCAAGAAATTAAAAATCAATTAGATCAAGGTGATGTTAAGGTCTTTACGAAAGAAGGGTTAGTAGCAGAGGAACGGGGTTATTGGGAAACACGGACAACCATCGGTTTTGTTTTCGGTTTAGGAACGGTGATGGGATTTATTGTGGGGACGGTGATTGTTTATCAAATTCTTTATACCGATGTGTCGGATCATTTACCGGAGTACGCAACGTTAAAGGCCATGGGTTACACGGATTTTTATCTATTAACTGTTGTTTTCCAAGAAGCGGTATTACTGGCAGTGGTGGGCTTTTTTCCGAGTTTGGGTTTGGCTTTATTTTTGTATGGAAATACGGCCGCCGCGACAGGTTTACCAATTATGATGACTACTCTACGAGCGGTTCAAGTATTGGGGTTAACCGTGGCCATGTGTTGTCTATCCGGGGCGATCGCGGTTAATAAACTCAGGGCCGCCGATCCCGCCGATATTTTTTAGC
>JAYKIP010000232.1:0-4681 GCA_035286205.1 Merismopediaceae cyanobacterium | reverse complement strand
GCCGCCGGTTGAATCCAAATATCTTGGAAAGGCCCTTCCCGGAGTAAACGACCATTGGCCACACAATTTAAAGCCACACCGCCCGCCAAACAGAGAGCATCTGTCCCTAATTCCTGATAGGCCGTCTGAGCTAACCGTAACACCACCTCCTCCGTCACCTTCTGCACAGAAGCCGCAATATTCATTTCCCGTTGGGTTAACTCCCCCTCCGCCGTCCTGGGTTTCCCCCCAAACAGACGATCAAATTGGCCATTGGTCATGGTCAAACCCGTCGCATAGTTGAAATATTTCATATTCAGGCGAAACGTCCCATCAGCCTTTAAATCCAGCAAATTATCCAAAATCACATCTACATATTTCGGTTCACCGTAGGGAGCCAACCCCATTAACTTATATTCCCCCGAATTCACCTTAAATCCCGTGTAATAGGTAAAAGCCGAATACAATAAGCCCAGGGAGTGGGGAAAATCAATCTGCCATTGGGAGGTTAAGCGATTACCTTCCCCTAACCACAGAGAGGTTGTAGCCCATTCCCCTACCCCATCCAGGCATAATACCGCCGCCTGCTCAAAGGGACTTGGAAAAAACGCCGAAGCCGCATGGGATTGATGATGTTCGTTAAACAGTAAGGGCGGTAACGCTTTAGTGGTGCAATTGCCTAGATTGGCCAACTCCTTTTTCAAAACCGTTTTGAGATAGAGCTTTTCCCTCAGCCAAACCACCATTGCCTGCACAAAAGAACTGATGCCCTGGGGCGCGTAGGCCAGATAGGTTTCCAGTAACCGTTCAAAGGTCAGGAGGGGTTTCTCATAAAAGACAATGCCCTGCAAATCCTGTAGCTGAATGCCGGCTTCCCCTAGGCAATAACGGATTGTCTGGGCGGGGAACCGGGCATCGTGTTTTTTACGGGTAAATCGTTCTTCCTGGGCCGCAGCCAGAATATGTCCATCGTGAATCAGCGCGGCGGCACTGTCGTGATAGTAGGCAGAAATTCCAAGAAAATAACTCACCGTAATGTCAAAATTGAAAGATTAGAAGGGAAGAAATGTTGATTAGGATAGCACACGGATTTCGGGAAAACGGACAAAAAAAGAGGACAGTCGGTTTGTCCTCTTCTCCTTGAGATCCTGTAACTAACTATTTATTGAGATCCTTGGCCATTTGCCGGAACATATCCAAATCTTGGCTGGCTTGCCGACGTTCATTTTTGACAGGCGTTACTGGAGAATTGGCAGAAGATGGAGCGGGCTTTTCCCCAGGGACTTCGGCATTTTTCAGCTTGGTCTTATCCAAGGAAGAGACAGCTTGTACCAACTCTCCACCTCCCCCCTTCAGGGTTTTGGGAAAGGTGCGCTTAATGGTTTTGGGTTTACGCATAAATTCCACGTTACCCAGGCTCACGGCTTCATCCGGCGGCAGGAAGAAGGGTTCGGGTTGTTCTTCTTGCTGGGGAACGGAATTGTCAATCTCGTCAATATATTGCGCTTTACGGCCAAAGAGGCCAAAAAATCCAGCCATGATGTTGCCCTAGGTGATGATTGAAGATAACAAAGGTTAAGTATTATTAAATTTTATCAAGTTTTGTTAAAAAGGCGAGGCAGATGTCAACATTCAGATTTGGCCCCTGCTCGGCAATTATCTATGTTTCTTGATGTTTGTCCCACCAATCCCAATGGCAAGCTCCCTAAACCGTTAAAATGACTAAGATTTAGCTTCAGGCTGTCCCGCTTGGGTTAAATTATGAGTAGCTTTCCGCCCCGTATCCCGTTTCGCCGATAGACTTAGAGGTTTCCCTTCCTATGGTAATGCCATCATCTACCTTGTCTCCTACCCCTCATCAGCAAGAAACCCTTGTCCTTACACGGGTAGAGTCGGTTTTGCATCATCGTTTGACCCTGGTGGAAACGTTGTGGGAAGCGGTGTTACAGCATGAGTGCGGTCAGGAATTGGTGAATTTACTCAAGGAGTTACGCGCTCGCCCGGAAAATGCCACGCTGGTGGAAAGTCAATCCCCGGAAGAGGTGGAAAATTTGATTGCGGTGGTGGCGGGTCGCATTGAACAGTTAGACCTTAATGATGCGATTCGGGCGGCCCGAGCTTTTGCGCTTTATTTTCAGTTAATTAATATTGTTGAACAGCATTACGAACAACGACAGCAGGAACGGAACCGTTGGGAAGCGAATCAGGAGTTGTCTTTTTTTGATGAGGCGGGGAATGAGGAGGAGGTGATCCCCCCATTTGAGTTAAGTTTGTTGAAAAAGAGTCTGGGAGAGGATGAGCGGCAGGCCCAGGTGGGAACCTATTATTGGTTATTTGCGGAGTTGAAACGTCTGAATGTTCCCCCGCAACATATTCAACGGTTATTGGATCAGTTGGATGTTCGTCTGGTGATCACGGCCCATCCCACTGAAATTGTCCGTCATACGATTCGACGCAAGCAACGGCGGGTTGACCGGGTGCTTCGCAAGTTAGACCAGTTGGAAAGTAGTTTTCTGAATCCGGATTGGCTGAATAGTTGGGAGGCGAAGGCGGCGATCGAACAGTTAAAGGAAGAAATTCGCTTTTGGTGGCGCACGGATGAGTTACACCAGTTTAAGCCGTCGGTGTTGGATGAGGTGGATTATTCCCTCCACTATTTTGATGAGGTGTTGTTTACGGCGATCCCGGAGTTGTCTCGACGTTTACGCCAGGCTCTGCGGGAGAATTTCCCCTGGTTACGTCCCCCGAAAGCCAATTTCTGTTATTTCGGTACCTGGGTGGGGGGCGATCGCGACGGTAATCCTTCGGTGACTCCTTTGGTGACTTGGCAGACGGCCTGTTATCAACGGGGTTTGGTGGTGAATAAATATCTGCATTCCCTGGGTGAGTTAACGTCGGTTTTAAGTCCGTCTTTGCACTGGTCGGCGGTGCCGGGTGAGCTATTGGATTCCCTGGAGCGCGATCGCCTGGAGTTTCCGGCCGTGTATGAGGAATTATCCCTGCGGTATCGTCAGGAACCCTACCGGATGAAATTGGCCTATATTCAACGCCGTTTGGAAAATACCTATCAACGGAATCAACGGTTAACCAACCCGGAAGAACGTCAACTGGTGGAGAAAAACAAAAGTCAACCCTATTATTCATCGGGACAGGATTTCTTAGATGATCTGCAATTGATTCACCGTAATTTATCAGAAACGGGTCTCAGTTGTTTAGAACTAGAAAACTTAATTACCCAGGTGGAAGTCTATGGGTTTACCCTCGCCCAACTGGATTTTCGTCAGGAATCCTCCCGTCATGCCGAGGCGATCGCCGAAATTGCCGCCTATTTGGGGGTGTTACCCTCTCCCTATACGGAACTCTCAGAAGAGGACAAACTGATCTGGCTTGGTCTGGAGTTGCAAACCCGACGACCCTTGATTCCCCAGGAAATGCCCTTTTCCGAGCGTACCTGCGAAACCGTTGAGACCTTGCGTACCCTACGTCAACTGCAACAGGAATTTGGCACGGAAATTTGTCAGACCTATATTATTAGTATGACCAACGATGCCAGCGATGTGCTGGAGGTCTTGTTACTGGCTAAAGAAGCTGGGCTTTACGATCCGGCCAACAGTACGAATACCCTGCGGATTGTGCCTTTATTTGAAACGGTAGAGGATTTGAAAAAAGCTCCCCAGGTGATGCAAACCCTGTTTGAACTGCCGTTCTATCGTGCGGCCCTGGCGGGGAGCTATCAAGCCCTGGCCCAATGGTCAAGCCCCTCTAGTCAGGATAAGTCAGGAACCTTGAGCCTTTATCCCGCCAATCTGCAAGAAATTATGGTGGGTTATTCCGACAGTAATAAGGATTCCGGCTTTTTAAGTAGTAACTGGGAAATTCATAAAGCCCAAAAAGCGTTGCATAGTGTAGCGGAAAAGTTTGGGTTACAGTTGCGGTTATTCCATGGCCGGGGCGGTTCGGTGGGGCGTGGGGGCGGCCCGGCCTATAAGGCGATTTTGGCCCAACCGGCGGGAACCGTGAACGGTCGCATCAAAATTACGGAACAGGGGGAAGTGCTGGCCTCGAAATATTCCTTGCCGGAATTGGCCCTTTATAATTTGGAAACCCTGACAACGGCGGTAATTCAAGCTAGTTTACTTAAAAGTCAGTTTGATGATTTGGAACCCTGGAATCGCATTATGGAAGAGGTGGCGGCGGTCTCTCGTCAGGTGTATCGCGGTTTAATTTACGAACAGCCGGATTTGGTGGACTTTTTTATGTCGGTGACTCCCATTCCAGAAATTAGTGAGTTGCAGATTAGTTCCCGCCCGGCGCGTCGCAAAAGTGGTCAACGGGATTTAAGTACTTTGCGGGCGATTCCCTGGGTCTTTAGTTGGACACAGAGTCGGTTTCTGTTGCCGGCTTGGTATGGGTTAGGGACGGCGTTGAATCAGTTTATTGAGCAAGATCCCACTAAAAATTTGAAATTATTGCGTTATTTCTATTTCAAATGGCCCTTCTTTAATATGGTGATTTCCAAAGCGGAGATGACCCTTTCTAAAGTGGATTTGGCGATCGCCCATCATTATGTTAAGGAGTTATCCAAACCGGAAGACCGCGAACGATTTGAACGGCTATTCCAACAGATTGCCAACGAATATCATCTGGCCTGTGCCATTACCTTGCAAATTACTGGGCATCAAAATCTCCTCGATGGCGATCG
>JAYKIP010000231.1:0-6222 GCA_035286205.1 Merismopediaceae cyanobacterium | reverse complement strand
CCCAACGAAGTCACCGCCACAACGGAACTAATACCGATAACCATGCCCAACATGGTTAACCCCGTGCGTAACTTATTTGTCCAGAGGGAATGCACCGCCATGGTCACAATTTCCACCGCAAGGGAAGAGTTAAATTGAGGGTCATCGGCTGATGGGGGTTTTGCTTTTGGGGAGGATTGAGAAAACCGGGGAACCATGAGGGTCATTAATAGAGAGTACTGCTACATAAAACTGACACAAAGCGATAAATTACGTCACTTTGAAGTTTACTTCCTGCTTCATCCAGAACCGTCGGCGGCACTCTGTCCACAGGCTGACACGGTATAGCCTACCGCCTGACTCTCTAACACTTTAGCCGCATTTAAGTCTCTATCCATTTCTAAGCCACATTCACAACAGTAAATGCGCTCTGACAAGGATAATTCTTCCTTAATTCTGCCACAGCCCGAACAAGTTTTAGAACTCGGAAACCATCGGTCAACTATCGTCAATTTTGAACCGTAAATTTCACTTTTATACTCTAGCTGTCTTCTTAATTCATACAAGCCTAGTTCAGCAATGGCTTTCGCTAACTTTCGATTCGCTAACATTCCTGATACATTTAGGTCTTCTATCACGATTTCTGAGAAGTTTTTCGCTAGGTAACTCGTGATTTTATGCAGATAATCCCGTCTTAAATTCGCTACTTTTTGATGTTGTTTTGCTAATTTAATTCGGGCTTTGTGACGATTTTTTGAGCCTTTCACCTTACGGCTTAGGTTTCTTTGATACTTTCCTAACTGCTTTACCGCTTTTTTATACGGTTTTAGATTAGGAAATGCTTCTCCGTTACTTAAAGTCGCTAAGGTTTTTATCCCTAAATCTACTCCCACTGTCCCAAAGGCTTGGGGCGTAACGGTTCGCTCTTGTTCATAGGCAAAAGAAATCAACCAATCTTCACCCACTCTTGTCAAGGTAACTTTTTTAACCTGACATTCGGGTAGGGCTTCGTAGGTAGAGACAAAGCCAATGAAGGGTAACTTGATTCTCGTTGACCCTAACGCTATCCATTTTCCACCATTATCTAGGGTAAAACTATCACTAATTCCTTTCTTTTTAAATTTAGGATAACCCGTCCCTTTAATCTTAAAGAAGCGTTTAAAGGCGTTATCTAAATCTTGAAAGGCATACTGATAGACTCTTGATGATAATTGGGACTGCCAAGGATAATCAGGTTTGACATGATGGGTGTAGAACTTTTTCAGCTTATTAGCTGTGGGTTTAAGCCCTGCTTTATAGGTTTCAGTCCAAGCTTTTAATCCCCAATTGAAAACCCAACGGGCATAACCGGCGTGTTGTGCCATTAAGGTCTTTTGTTGGTTATTAAGTTTTAGCTTAGTCTTAAAACCTAACAGCATTGATTAAAGAGGCGATTTTGGGTTTAATTATAGCATTGAGAGGCAGAATTTAGTCTTGGATTCTCTTTTTGTCGTAAAGTTTCGCTTTATGACGCAAATCACGGACTAAAGGAATGCTCTTCCCCACAACCTATTCCCTGAGAGCCGGGGTTTTAGCTGGCCCGTTTGTAGGCTTCATCCAAGAGTTCCGAGAGGGTCGGATGGGCATGAACCTGGAAGGCCAGGTCTTTCACCGATTGACGGGTGGCGATCGCCGAAGCCGCTTCCTGAATTAAATCAGAGGCATGAATCCCGATAATATGGGCCCCTAATAATTCGCCGGTATCTTGGCGGTAAACAACTTTGGCCATACCTTCGGTTTCCAGTTCCGCGAGGGCTTTGGAGTTGCCTTTGTAGTAGGTTTTAGCCGTGGCCACTTTGAAACCTTCTTTTTCCCCTAATTCTTTAGCCTGGGCCTCCGTTAAGCCCACATAGCTAATTTCGGGATGGGTGAAGGCGGCGGCGGGAATGGCCCGATAGTCAATGGTTTTGGCATTACCACACATATTTTCAACGGCGATCACTCCCTGGGCGGAAGCGGCATGGGCTAACATCATTTTCCCCGTAGCATCGCCCACGGCCCACAAATGGGGTACCGGTTCACCGTCTTTTAAAACCGCCAGGTGATCGTTAACGGCAATAAAGCCCCGGCGATCCACTTCCACGCCAACGGTTTCTAGGCCCAGGTTTTTAGTCGCGGGAATGCGGCCGGTGGCCACTAAACAGGCATCTACCTCCAGGGTTTCCACTACTTCCTTGGTTTTCGCATCGGCCAGTTCAATCACCACCGGATGGCCCGGCTTCACGGTTTTAGCCAGGGTGCTGACCTGGGTTTCAATATCGCGGGGTTTAATGAGAATACGTTCGGCCAGGGTTGCAATATCACGGTCAAAGCCCGGCATGAGTATATCCAAAGCCTCGATCATGGTCACTTCACAGCCCAGGGCCGTATAAACATCGGAAAACTCCAGCCCAATATAGCCACTGCCAATAATGGCGATCCACTGGGGTAAGGTTTCTAATTTCACCGCTTCATCGCTGGTAAAGACCGTTTGATGGTCAATTTCGATCCCTGGCGGCACAAAGGGTACTGAACCGGGACAGAGCATAATATTTTCGGCGGTAATGATTTTTTCGCCACTGTCGGTAATCACACTCACTTTTTGCGGGCCCGCTACTTTGCCCCAGCCCCGAATGGTCTCCACTTTTAAGCGGGTTAAACTATTGGTTAAATCCTGACGAATTTTGCTAACCAGTTCCGTTGCATGGGCGGAGATCGCCTCCCGTTGAAAAGCCACGCCTCCGACTTGAATGCCTAAATGCTGGAGATGGTCGTGATCCCGCAATTCTCGCACCTTACCTGATGCCGCTAGAAGGGCTTTAGAGGGGATACAACCGCGATTGACACAGGTTCCGCCCATATCCTTGGCTTCCACAATGGCCGTTTTCAGACCACACTTCACCGCATGGAGAGCCGCTCCATGGCCGCCCACCCCGGCTCCAATAATGACTAAATCGTAATCAAAGGCTTGACTCATGAATCTGCCACCTTAATCCTAAACCTGGTTAGCTTGAGCTTTCTAGTTTACGAGGAAAGGGGAGGCCCCGGAAAGTCATCCTGACCTAGCCCTGACCCAACTTTGCCAAAAACAGGCATCACGTTTCACATTGTTGCAAGAAATGTTGCAAAATTTTAAGCATCTGTTCGAGCTAGACCATGGCTAAGACCCTCAACTCCCTCAATCCCGCTTTGCTGTTTTTGAAAGTCACGGCGATCGCCCTGGTACTCGTAGGAATCCTAGTTGGACTATTCTATAGCCTACGTCCCACCGATCCCTATACCCAAACGGTGTTAGCGTTATCGGGTAACCTCCAACAGGGTCAAGCTATTTTTCAAGCCAATTGTGCCGTGTGCCATGGTATCAATGGTTTGGGCGATATTGGCCCCAGTTTAGCCAAGGTTTCCCATCGTAAATCCCCTAGCCAACTCATCGAGCAGGTCGTGACCGGTAAAACCCCCCCCATGCCTAAATTCCAACCGGATGCCCAGGCCATGGCCGATCTATTGCGTTATTTGGAAAGCTTGTAATTAACTATTCATTAACCCCTTTTTTAATTCCCATGGACCAAACCCATAAAACCCGACAACTGTTAAAAATCCTCATCGGAGCCGCCTGGCTAGATGGTGTGATCCATCCCGAAGAACGGCATTATTTACAAAAAACAGCCCAACGATTTTTACTGTTAGAAGATCCAGAGTTAAAACCTTTACTGTCTGAATTAAAACCCG
This sequence comes from Merismopediaceae cyanobacterium, assembly GCA_035286205.1. GTDB lineage: Bacteria > Cyanobacteriota > Cyanobacteriia > Cyanobacteriales > Microcystaceae > Woronichinia. The sequence continues at coordinate 2,496 of JAYKIP010000231.1, read as the reverse complement.
TTGCCCCCCAGGAATGTTATCAATGGCTCCAGGATTATTTAGGCGACAATCCAACGGAACAGGACTATTTAGAATTACTGGATACGGTCAGTGGTTTACTCTATAGTGATGGCGATATTCAAACCCAGGAAGCCCAACTGCTCAACACTTTACAAACCTTAGACCCGACCCATCGAGAAGACCTATCTCCCTTGGATAAAGTCCTAAGAACCATTCAGGGGCTTTACCGACGCGCCCTAGCCCAGGGCTTTGAGCAATAGGTATCCCAGAGTCAGGGATTCCCAAGACAGTGGGAGTGGAGCGGACGCTTTCAGCGATAATGGAGAATTGACTTTTTTCCAGAATCAATTTGCTCCCGGTACTTATTCATGACTGTCATTACTTTTGTACTTCTGATTATTGGGCTAATTCTGTTGGTGGCGGGCGCGGAACTGTTGGTTAAAGGCGCGTCGGGTTTGGCGTTAATGGCGGGTTTATCCCCCCTGGTGATTGGTTTAACGATTGTTGCCTACGGAACAAGTTCTCCAGAGTTAATTGTCAGTGTGCAATCGAGTTTGGCGAATCAGGCGGACATTGCCCTGGGGAACGTGGTCGGCAGTAATATTTTTAATGTGTTGTTTATTCTAGGGATTTCTTCTTTAGTGACTCCCCTGGTCGTCAATCAACAGTTAATCCGGTTAGATGTGCCGATCTTAATTGGGGTGTCGGCTTTAATGTTAATGTTTGCGGTGGATGGTTCCATCAGTCGGGTAGATGGGGCGATTTTTTTTACGGGGGCGATCGCCTATACGGTCTTTCAAATTTGGCAAAGTCGTCGAGAAAAAAATAGTGAAGTCCAGGCAGAATACGACCAGGAGTTTGGCAAACCCCTCGGTAAATCCACTCAAGTGCTTTTACGACAACTGGCTTACATTGGGGGCGGTCTGCTGTTATTGGTGTTAGGGTCACGGTGGTTAGTGGAAAGTTCGGTGGCGATCGCCCGGAGTATTGGGGTAAGTGAATTGGTGATCGGGTTGACCCTGGTGGCGGGGGGAACGTCTTTGCCCGAATTGGCGACTTCTGTGATTGCCAGCTATCGGGGGGAACGGGATATTGCTGTCGGTAACGTGATTGGTAGCAATATTTTTAATATTTTGGCCGTATTAGGGGGAGCCGCTTTGATTTCTCCTAACGGGATTCAAGTTTCCCAGGCGGCTTTGCATCTGGATATTCCGGTGATGTTGGCCGTGGCCATTGTCTGTTTGCCCATTTTTATTACCGGACGATTAATTGCCCGTTGGGAAGGCTTATTATTTGTGGCCTACTACGGGGTCTATACCATTTATCTGGTGTTAGATTCGACCAATCATAGTCAAATTGGGGTATTTAGTAATATCTTATTGTTCCTCGTTATTCCGGCTACCCTGGTGGCGATCGGTATTTCGGTCTTTCCCTATCTATCCCAGTTCAAGGGTAAGAATACAGAAAGGTGAACCAGAACTTTAACTACGAATGACAGTGATCCCTCTACCGCTAGGACTAAGTACGATTTCCGTTGCCAGACGTTCTTCTAGGGGAGGCAATCCCGACCGGCGGTCAAAAATCACTAACCAACCCGTCTCTAACCCTAACCCATCCAGATATTTATCCAACTGGGTTAAACCCACCGTTAACGGATCTGCTTTCCCGGCACGCCACACCTTTAACTCCATGGCCATCGTGACTTGACCGTACCGTAAGCAAATATCCATCCGCCTGGAGCCAATGGCATACTCTCGTTCTAAAGTGCCTCCCCCGTTGACGACTCGATGGAGAAAGGCCATTAACACCAAATGGGGCGCAATTTCTGGGTAGGGAGTGCTTCGCAATAAAGGTTCTCCGTGTTGTCGCCAAAAGTCCAGAAACGCCTTCAACAGTTGGTCGGGATTAAGACTGCCATCGGGGTTGAGCCAGGTGGGTTGGATCTGGGGCAAGGTATCCTGACTACCCTGGGACAGAACGCGGGGAATAACTTCTCGATAAATAGGATTGGCAATGACAAATCCGCCCAAAGGACTCCGTTTGACTAAGCCTAGATCCAAGACAAAGCGGCGATCGTCTTCTGGGGTATCGGGAATGTCTTCCCCCGCCAGAATCGGTTCCATAATGGTTTTCACCCGGTCTTCCCGCAAGCGTTCGGCCAAACTATCCAGGTGGGTATCCTGACGCTGAATCAGAATTTCTTTCGCTTGATCAATGATTTCCCGCGTAATCGGTTGAGTGCGGTCTTTAACTAAAAACTCGGTAGCTTGACGAGCTAAGGCGTTGACTAACCAGGGCTGGCCGTCCGTTAGCATAAAGGCTTGGTTAATCGCTTCTGGCGTAAATATTTGGCCTGTGGCTTCGGTATGTTGTTGATACAGGCTTCGCACCTCTTCAACGCTAAAATTCCCCATTGTTAAGGATGCCACCTTGATATTGAAAGGACTGGCGGTATTGAGTCGGTTACTGCCCCCGGATTTGACTTTATAATCCCGT
>JAYKIP010000230.1:0-16742 GCA_035286205.1 Merismopediaceae cyanobacterium | reverse complement strand
TGTTAATGATTGGCCGGTGTACGGTGGGAGAAGGGGCTTGTATTGGCCAGACTTCGACTCTGATTGATACCTCCATTGACCCGTTTAGTTTAATTCCCTCCGGTACGTTATTGGGCGATCGCTCTCGCTCGGAAGAGACACTGCCTCAACCCACTCAGACGGAGACAGAACCAATTCCTTCCCCCTGGGATAGTGAGACCCCTTCTCCTATCGCTTCTCCCTCTGTGACATCGGAGCAATCCCTGGCAACGACAGAGGATAATCCCAATCCTGTGGCAGAACCTGAGCCGGCTTCCCCAACTCCTACCGAGGAAGTCCTAGAAACGGTTAACCCGGTCGAATGGGCGGCGACCTCGGAGACGGTGAATAAATCCCCGGAACCGGTCATTGGTCAAGTTTATATCAATCAATTATTAGTGACCCTATTTCCGGAGCGTCAATCACTACAGCGTTCTTCTCTTTCTTAAGGGAGCAACAATCCGGGTTGATGAAACCCTACTCTCCGCGAGTTTTCGTTTTTAGATCTGGCCCTCTTTTCCCGACAGGGGAATGTTCGGTTAAAACAGAGTGTAAATCAACGGGGCAATCGCTTTTTATCGAATTAGTAAGGGCGATCTATATTGAGGATGGTGTGCTGAATTTAGTCCAAGTCGTTTGCTCAAGTCTGGATCATATATTGCCTTTTCCCAGTTTTTAGCCTTTTTAACTTGTGGTGGTTCTAAATCTTTTGCTCCTGTAAAATCGGCTTCTTCAAGATTGGCTCCATTTAGTATTGCCATCTCTAAAGTTGCTCCATCGAGTTTAGCTCCGTTAAGATCAGCCCCGCTAAGATCGGCTTCACGCAATTTAGCTTCTTCAAGTTTAGCTCCACTAAGATCAGCTTTTTGTAGATTAGCTTCACGCAAATTGGCACTAGTAAAATTTACCCCTCGAAGATTAGATTTGCTAAGATTAGCTCTCTCAAGCAACGCAAACTCAAGACTTGCTGTATTTAAGTCAATGAGTCTTGCTAAAGAATCGCTTAAGGGGATTCCCGAATTGTTAGCTTGTTTTATTTTTTCAAGAAGATTGTCTTCTGCCCCGAGAAAACTTTCACTAAGATTTGCTTCAAAAAGTTTAGCTCCCTTAAGTTTAGCTCCTTGTAGTCTAGTTTTATAAAGATTGGCTTGACAAAGACTTGCTTCGCTAAGATCTGTCCTAATTAGGTGTGCTTCGCTAAGATCCGTATTATCAAAATCAGCTTGTTGTAAATTCAATCTATTTAAATTTATTTTTTTTAAATCAAGATAAGCTAAACTAACACCATCAATATTGGACGTAATATTCTCATCACTTTTAACGCAACTATTCTTTACGCGAATTAGATTAGATTCTGCCAGAAATCTTATAATTATCTGCTTCTTATCTACATCTAAACTTTGTAAAATAGCAAAGCTTTTAGACTTTACAATAATGCTACTTAAGTCTATGTTTTTTGAGTTTTTATTTGTTTCTTTATCTGATAGAGTTTTTACTGAGTTCTTTGGGTTTTGATTTTTATCTGATTTTGTATCTTTATCTAATAAAACATTTTCTAAATCTTTAAAGTATCTGTCCAATAAATCATATTGCCTGCTTTTTTCTTGCAACTTGAATGTAATCATTGCTCCTGCAAAACTTAGTACAACAGGAACAGCAAGGAGTTTAACCCAGTCAGACTTTGGTAAACTAATAAAAAATAATGTTCCTAACCGAATTAAGTTTTGTTTAAATTGCCATTTCAAAATAACCCAATTATGCTTTTCTAAATACATTATTGCAGCCTTCCAATCATCATCGGAGTTGCCTTCAATCTCCTGAGCGATTCTTCTTTTATAAATTTGATAAGCTTGCTCCTTAATTAAGGATTGTGGTAAATTTCTAGGCTTCATTTTTTTGTATTACCTCAGCTTTAAATCTTCGTATTTTGAGAATTTGAACATGACAAATTTGGTTTAACTAGATTTTTATTCTCTAGATAAAAATGCCCTAAAACTTTTCCCGTTCTCGCATAAACTCTTTTTGTAATTTGCCAACCAGGCTCTAAAGCAATCTTCAAATAACTTAAACTCTTAAAGCCATTAGTTCTACCAATAACGATGCCTGACGTATGTGAACTAAGAGGAGTTGCCACTAAACATAATTCACTTTCAGATGGCACAATTCTCAATAGATATTCTAAACCTCTGTCTTTTCCGTTAATTCGCACTGAATAACTATTGCTGTCAGTTGCACGACGACAAATACCAGTATAATCAAATTCGAGCAATAATGGATCAATGATAACTGGATTTCTTCCTTTTTCTTGCCAACACTTTCTTTTACCTTGAACCTGCTCCACAACAACTAAATCATATTTGCCGTCTCCATATGGTCTAGCAATAACAACAACTCTCTGTTGGTTGATTTGTTGCGATGTAAAAAACTGAGATGCCTGAGCAATGACCCAATAGCTTGTACCCAAAAATACGGACAAGCTAATACTTAAGGTCTTGATAATTAATTTGGGTCTCATTGTGCTCAGAATCCTCCGTAAGCCTACGAGAATAATAGAATAAAATAGCTTTCTCTGAGATTAACGAATGTTAAGCGAGATCTGTTTTTATTATTGGGTAAGTGGCGATCGTTTTTGAGAGGAGAAACTTTTCGGGAATGAGGAGGGGGAGCGGGTTTACAAAGTCACAGCGTGATGGCGAAATTGGGTTTCTAAATAGACTAATAAGGCATTAATATCCGCCGGGTTTACCCCCCCAATGCGGGCGGCCTGACCAATGGTTAAGGGGCGAATTTGTTGTAATTTTTCCCTGGCTTCCATAGAAAGGGTGGCGATCGCCAGATAGTCCAGATTGTCCGGCAGGGAACGATGACTGTGACGGATTACCTGTTCAATCTGCGTTTGTTGCCGTTTGATATAGCCGGAATACTTGATCTCGATTTCCACACTTTCCTGCACCGTTGGGGTTAAATCGGGATGGCCGAGGTGAAACCGTTCGAGGTCGGCATAGTGAAACCCAGGACGACGCAATAAATCAGCCAGGGTGATTGATCCTTTAATTTTTTGTTGGGTATAGTCGGCGAGCGCCTGGCCTGTAGGCTCCTGTTCCTTTAAGCGTGTTTCATAGAGTCGTTCTTTTTCGGCCACGATTTGAGCCTGTTTCGTTTGGAATAATTGCCACCGGCGATCGTCAATTAATCCCAATTCTCGGCCTAAAGGGGTTAGGCGTTGATCGGCATTATCGGAACGCAAAATTAAGCGATATTCCGAACGGCTGGTTAACATTCGATAGGGTTCACGCAAATCTTTTGTACAAAGATCATCAATTAAAGTTCCGAGATAACTTTCTTCCCGCGCAAAAATTTGTAGCTCTTTTTCCTGCACATAACGAGCCGCATTAATCCCCGCCACAATGCCCTGGGCCGCCGCCTCTTCGTAACCCGTTGTTCCGTTAATTTGTCCGGCACAGAATAACCCGGCTAAGGTTTTGGTCATCAGAGTGGGATAACATTGGGTTGCGGGCAAATAGTCGTATTCTACGGCGTAGGCCGGGCGTAACATCACACAATTTTCCAAACCGGGCAAGGTATGGAGCATGGCTAATTGAATATTTTCCGGCAGTCCCGTCGAAAAGCCTTGGATATACAATTCGGGAATATCACGCCCTTCCGGTTCAATAAAAATTTGGTGACTTTCTTTATCGGCAAACCGCACAATTTTATCTTCAATGGAAGGACAATAACGCGGCCCTTTGGAGTCAATAAATCCGCCATAAATGGGGGATAAATGTAAATGATCGCGGATTAATTGGTGCGTTGCGGCGGTGGTACGGGTTAAATAGCAATTCATTTGCTCCCGTTCGACCCAGGCTTCCGGGTCAAAGCTGAACCAACGCACTTCGGTATCGGGGGGCTGGGGTTCCATTTTGTCGTAATCCACCGATCGCCGATCCACCCTGGCCGGGGTTCCGGTTTTCAGTCGTCCCGTTTCAAAGCCCAAATCTTTTAGGGTTTCCGTCAGCCCTTCCGCCGCAAATTCCCCCGCTCGACCCGCCGCCATGGACTTGCCACCGATCCAAATTTTGCCCCCTAAAAAAGTACCAGTGGTCAGAATCACAGCCTTAGCCCCAAAGCAAGTCCCGAAGTAGGTTTGAATGCCCACCACTTCATCGTTGGCCCCTAAAACTAAATCCGTGACCATGCCCTCCCGCAGGCTCAAAAGGGGCTGATTTTCCACAATCCCCTTCATAATCGCCGCGTATTCTCGTTTATCGGTTTGCGCCCGTAAGGCCCAGACGGCCGGCCCCCTGGAAATATTCAAGACCCGTTTTTGTAGGTAGGTGCGATCGGCCATTTTGCCAATTTCACCGCCCAGGGCATCTACTTCGTGGGTCAGTTGGGATTTCGCTGGCCCGCCCACCGCCGGATTACAGGGTTGCCAGGCAATGCGGTCTAAGTTGAGGGTTAACATTAACGTCCGACAACCTAACCGAGCCGCCGCTAAAGCCGCTTCACAGCCAGCATGGCCCGCTCCAACGACAATGACATCAAAATGATCTTGAAATTCAACGGGAAGTCTGAGCGTCATAGCTCCTACGGTCAATTAAAATAACGGGTAGTTCTTAGTTTAGCAGTTTCGCCTCGACAATCCCATGTTAGCAACTTTACCTGATATTCAGTCTTTCGTGCGCCAACAAAGAAATTATTTTGATACCGGGGCAACTCAGTCTTTGGCTTTTCGTCAACAGCAATTACAAAAATTAAGAAGTCTCGTTTTAGAGCATCGCTCCGAGATTGAAGCGGCCTTAAAAGCTGATTTAAATAAACCCCAATTTGAAGCCGCGATGTATGAAATTTATCCCGTTTTACAAGAATTAGATTACTTCCTAAAACATTTAAAAAAGTGGCTCAAACCCCAACGAGTTAAACCGAATTTATTGGTTTTTCCCAGTATCGCTGAAATTTATCCCGATCCCCTTGGTGTTGTTTTAATTCTTTGTCCCTGGAATTATCCTTTTGCTTTAACCTTAATGCCATTGATTGGGGCGATCGCCGCCGGTAACTGTGTGGTGATTAAACCCTCGGAACATAGTCCCCAAACCTCCCAGGTCATCGCCAAAATCCTGAATCAACATTTTGCCCCGGAGTTGCTCCAGGTGGTGGAAGGAGGTGTCGAAGTGAGTCAAGCCCTATTAACCGCAAAATTTGATCATATTTTCTTTACCGGCGGAACCCGCATTGGTCAGCTAGTGATGTCAGCGGCGGCCAAACAATTAACCCCAGTCACGTTGGAATTAGGGGGCAAAAGTCCCTGTATTATTGAGCCGAATGTGGATATTACGGAAACGGCGAGGCGGATTGTGTGGGGGAAATTTTTAAATGCGGGTCAGACCTGTATTGCCCCAGATTATTTATTAGTGCAGGAAGCCATTCAAGAGCCTTTAATTGCGGCTTTAAAAATCCAAATCCAAGCCTTTTATGGGGAAAATCCGGCCCTTAGTCCCGATTATTGTCGCATTGTTAACACGGCCCAGTTTCACCGTTTAACGCAACTTCTAGCGGATGGGGAAGTGCTTTATGGAGGGGATTACCAAGAAGGCGATCGCTATTTTGCGCCGACCTTAATGCACCGGGTCAATTTGCAATCTCCGTTGATGCAAGAGGAAATTTTTGGGCCGATTTTGCCGATTTTGTCCTATCAAACGTTGGAAGAAGCCATTGCCTTTGTAAATCAACGCCCTAAACCGTTGGCTCTTTATTTCTTTTCTAATAACCTAGATCATCAGGAAGCCATTTTACAAAAGACCTCTTCGGGCGGCGTTTGCATTAATGATGTGATTTTACAGGTTAGCGTCATGGACTTACCCTTTGGTGGAGTGGGAGATAGTGGCATGGGTCGTTACCATGGCAAAACCAGTTTTGATACCTTTTGTCATTATAAAAGTGTTTTGAAGAAATCTTTTTGGCTGGAATTGGCTCTGCGTTATCCGCCCTATGCTCAGAAATTATCGTTAATCAAATGGTTCGTCAAATAGGTTTAATTTTTCAGAACATCCTACTGTCTAACCCAAAAAGAAAAACCGGTTTTAAAAGGTCTGTCAATGGAAAACTTTGATATTAGCGTCATTGGACAATCTTTCCCCTACCTCTGGAAAGGGATGCAATACACCCTCATTTTAACCGGAACGGCCATGACCGGCGGGATCATTTTGGGTTCTTTATTAGCCATGGCCCGATTAAGCAACCTCAAACCGCTACCCGCGATCGCCGCCTTATATGTGAACTTAATGCGTTCCATTCCCCTGGTGTTAGTCATCTTTTGGTTTTATTTTCTTGTCCCTCTCCTCGCTCAACAAATTACCCGTTCGGAAGAACCCATTCCCGTTGGCCCCGATCAAACGGCTTTAATTAGTTTTACCCTTTTTGAAATTGCCTATTATTGTGAAATTATTCGGGCCGGTATCCAGTCTATTCCGGCGGGCCAAGTCTCTGCGGCCAAGGCGATCGGATTAACCTATCCCCAACGGATGATCCACGTCATTTTACCCCAAGCCTTTCGCAAAATGCTTCCTATTTTATTAACCCAAACTATTGTTTTATTTCAAGATACTTCCCTGGTTTATGTGATTTCCGGAACTGACTTTTTAGGAGCCGCCTCTAAAGTTGCCCAACGGGATAGTCGCCTGGTGGAAATGTATAGTTTTGTGGCAGTGGTTTATTTTGTGATTAGTTTTTCCCTTTCTCGCACCGTTAAAATTCTCCAAAATAAATTAAAGGTTTATGCTTAGGGCCTCTTCGGGACTTGGGAATGATCCGGATATGGTGTTGACTGGCTTAACGCATTTCTCAGATGCTCAAACTCTAAGCTGTTCATTATCTAAACTGCATACAGGTAAGGGGCTTAAGCCCCTTGTTACAAAGCTTTCAGAAAAATCACTATGCAATTTAAATTCGCAACAGCTTATTAATCATTTAGAAACGTTCCCGATAGTTTAATTCTCGAAAGGTGAGAGTCACCTGGGTTCCATTTTCGGAGTGAACTTGAATGTCGCCTTCGAGTTGTTCGGTTAATAAACAAATTAATTGCCAACCTAAACTCTGGGTTTTCCGAAAATTGAAGTCGGCGGGGAGTCCTTGCCCATCATCTTGTATTTGGAGCATAATAGTGCCAGTGGTCGTTTGTTTTAAGGTGAGAAAGAGATTGCCGGGTTGATGATCGGGGAAAGCGTGTTCGAGGGCATTGAGAATTAATTCATTAACAATTAAGCCACAGGGGGTCGCCGTTTCAACATTAAGGGTCATGGAACAGAGATAGTAATGAAAATGAATTAAATAGCGATCGCTACTGCATGATGCCACAATTTGCTCTGCCAAAGTTTGAAGATAATCCCCAAAATTAATATGGGTTAAATCCGTCGAACGATAGAGTTTTTCATGGATGAGAGCCATGGCATTAATGCGTTTTTGACTATCGGCTAAAAGGTGTAAAATAGCCGGATCTTGAATACTTTCCCCTTGCCAATTCAGCAAACTCGCCACAATCAGCAAATTATTTTTTACCCGGTGGTGAATTTCCTTGAGTAAAATTTCCTTTTCCTGTAGAGAAGTCCGCAATTTGTCCTCGGTGCGTTTTTGCTCGGTAATATCCACATGACAACCGATCGCCCGCAGGGGATTGCCCTCCGTATCCCAGTCAATGACTAAGCCGGTACAAATCACCCAAACGGTAGAACCCTTTTTGTGGCGATAACGTACCTCGGTATAAAAAGGAATTTGGCCCCGACTCTGCACATGGGCGGCAAAAGTTTGATCAACCTTGGGCATATCCTCCGCAAAAATGAGGGTTTGCCAGGTGGTCGAAACGTTGGGTAACTCATGGTCTTCATAGCCAAACATCCGTTTAAAGGTGGGACTGAGATACTCCTCACCGGTGATTAAATTCCAATCCCAGTAACCCGCTAGGGCGACATCTAACAGGGTTTCCAGCAACCTTAATTCCTGATTGCTCCGTTCAACGCGCCGTAATTCCGTCTGGGTTTGTTGCAGGGCCAAATTTTGCTTTTGTAACAGGGTTTGGGAGGTTTGACGCTCCAGGTCAAGGCGTTGCCACTCCGTCATATCCCGAATGGTTAGCACACAGCCGATCTCTTCACTTCCGTCTAAATGTTCCTGAAAATAGGCCCAGGTGACTTCCAGGTATTTGATTTGCTCGCCGCGTTGAAAATAATAGTGTTTGCGGCCTTTCACGCGACTTTCCATGGCCCGTTGAAAAGGATGATGGCGGGGAGGGGTTGAGTCCTCGGTGAATAGGGGAAAAATTTCCGTAATGACATTGCCCACGACTAAAATATGGGGCCGCATCACCAACTGGTCAAATACGGCGTTACACCAGAGAATGACCCCCTGCCGGTCTGTCCAGGCGATCGCCTCGTCCACCGTGGCCAGGGCCAATTCCATCCGGGCCAAAGTGGAGCGTAGTTCTTTGACCAAAGGCTTCAATGGTTCTTGTCCCCCCTCAATCACAGACATCTCCCCCATTCGGCAACGGACGCAACAGGGCCGCAAAACACCAGGTCTGTCCCTGCTTTTCGGCCATAATGTAATGCTCTGACCAAATTTCCTGACCTCCTTTGGTGAGGGCCTTGAGTTTTAGGGGATGGTTTAATAGGGTGGCGACTTCCGTTGCTTGAAACCGAGAAAACCCTAAATGGTGAGCATCTCGAAAACTAACCGGCAGAATTACCGTGACGTGTTGACCCCGAATCTCCGCCGCCGTCCAGCCAAAAACCTGTTCAAAAGGGGCGTTAATTTCTACCACAATCCCCTCCTGATCCGTCACGATCAAAGGAATCTGGGTTTGTTGTCTCGCTTCGGCTAGGGAAAAAGTCATAGCACTTTCAATAATCAGGACTCAGCAATAAAAATGCAAACAAGACCAGGTTAGACACGGGTACGGTAAGTCAACTCGGCAAAGGTCAAGACAATGCGAGTCCCTGGCGGCGAAAATAGCTCCACCGTGCCTTCCAGTTGCTCCGTTAACAAACAGATTAGTTGCCATCCCAAGCTCTCCGTTTGGCGAAAGTCAAGGGTTGCCGGAAAACCGATCCCATCATCGGCGATCGCCAAGGTAATCAGCCCCTGGTCATCCTGCTGGAGAGAAAGGGTCACCTGGCCGGGACGAGCTTGAGGAAAAGCATGTTCTAGGGCATTCAACACCAACTCATTAACAATCAAGCCACAGGGAGCAGCGGTTTCAAGATTCACCAGGAGCGAGGCACAATCACAGTGCAGTTGGATTAAGTCCCCACCCGGCCCAAAGGTGTCAAAAATTTGCTGGGTGAGGGTGGTCAAATATTCACCGAGGTCAACATGGGAGAGGTCAGTGGAACGATAGAGTTTTTCGTGAATCAGGGCAATGGTAGCGAGCCGCTTTTGACTATCCTCGAAAATCTTTAGCACTTCCGGATCTTGAATAGATTCCCCTTGCCAGTTGAGTAAACTCGACACCACTAATAAATTATTTTTGACACGATGGTGAATTTCCTTCAGTAGAATTTCCTTCTCATTGAGGGAGGCCTTAAGCCTATCTTCGGCCTGCTGACGTTGGCGGTCTAAACGATAGCCCTCAATCAAATGGCTACAGGTGGTTAAAAAGGGTTGCAGAAGCTCAATCACCATTTGATCGTAGCCCCAGGGACGATTGGCAATCCCGACCATGCCGATCAGGGTTGAGCCACTAAAAAAGGGCAGACCTAAAAAGGACTGTAAGGGGGGATGACCCGCTGGAGTGCCACCTCGTCGGGGATCTGTGCTGGGATGATTGGCAATCACGGGTTGCCCGGTCATAATCACGGCCCCAAACAGGGTGTTCATGTTGCCAAATTCCATGCCCTTTTGGTAGTTTTCTTCGTAGAGCTTTTGTGTTGCTTCATTCCAGGCAATATTGGTGATACTGTGGGCCTTGAGGTAGGGAACCCCCCGAATTTTCATAAAACCTTCTTCGATCGCCGCACTGCCATCCTCCCGAAACAAGACTTCCCCAATAAACCCGTATTCACTTTCGCTGAGTTCCAACAGCCCGGCCAGTAAGCCTTCAAAAATGGTTAACCGATTACCCGATGTAATGAATTGGGATTGGGCCTGACTAATGGTATTGAGCAGACGATTGGTTTGGGACACTTCCATTTCTGACTGAATGCGGGAAGTCACATCTCGTTGGATACCGATGTAGTGAGTGAGTTGGCCCTGGTCATCGTAAATGGGCGAAATGTTTAGCTCATTCCAAAAAGAAGACCCATCCTTGCGATAGTTCCGCACGGTCACTTTACAACTAGACCCTTTTTTGAGGGCTTTGCGTAGTACTTCTAAACCTAGTTGATCATGGTCATCGCCTTGCAGAAAACGACAATTTTGACCCAGTACGTCCTGGGCCTGGTATCCGGTCATTTTTTCAAAGGCCTGATTGACAAAAATTGTGGGATTGTCCGGTAAACGAGCATCCACAATGATGATGCCATTGCTGCTGGCGGCGATCGCCCGTTCCTGAAGTTTTAACCGTTCCTGTTGTTGCTGTAAATCCTGGGTGCGTGCGACTACCCGTTGCTCCAGTTCCCGATTCACCTGTTGCAGAGCCAGATTGGTTTTCAGGCGAGTTTCTCGATCCAAGGCCACCCGAAAGCCCATCAATAAACCGACTAACCCCAACCCCAGGGTCAGGATCATAAAAACAACGTGAAAGGCAAAACTATTGTCAATATGGTTTTGTAATTCATTGAGGGGATAATTCACCTCTAAAATCCCGCGCACATCCCCCACCCGCCAATCCTTTTTCGGGGAATCCGGATGGGTATTATGGCAGGCCACACAGGTCGGTTTCATCAGATCGGCCATCGCATAGCGCAGAGATAAATGACCTTGATAATTTTCAATACGACTAAAGGGTTGAGTGGGACGTTGCTCAAGGACAGCGAGGGCTTCCTGCTCAAATTGATCCCTCGGCCCACCTGTCGCTTTACGCCAGGGAAAGGGATAACGACTAAAGTAGCGGACAGTCATCGAAGCGGTACGTTGCTCGATACTTTCACTCAGTTCAATCAGAAAAGTCGCCGGTAGGGGAATCGCGTGGGGATAGTCTTGATAGTCATAGGTCACTTTCACCTGGGGAAGCCCCTTTAGCCGTTTAACAACGGATTCACTATAGAGATCGCGGGCTTGTATCACCGTCTGGGCCATGCTTTGAGCGGCATCAACTGCTTCCCGTTCCACAAAATAACGAGAGGATGACAACATACTAAAGACGACCCCCAGCATCGCCGCCATAAACAAAACCAAAATAATGGCGATCATTCGTCCTCTGAGGAAAGCCGCGAGTTGAGGAGGCGGAGGGGGAAACCGGGAAGCCATAAATTACGTTGAGGGAACAGAAGACTGAGCGACAACCACCCGATTACGCCCGGCCCGTTTCGCTTCGTACAGAGCTTCATCCGCCGCTTTGACCAAACTGGGGGCATCTTCAGCCTGGAGCGGAAAACTAGCGACCCCTAGGGAAATGGTGATGGAATCGAGAAATTGGCCTTGAAAATGGGGTTGGAGTAAACTGACTTCTGAGCGCAAACCTTCGGCAATCACCGCGGCCCGGTCAAGGGGACAATTCGGCAATAAAACAATGAGTTCTTCCCCGCCATAACGACCCACCAGATCCGACTGACGCACATTCTGCTCCAGAAGATGAGCTACGGTGGTTAGCACATGATCCCCAGCATCGTGGCCATAGGTATCGTTAAAGCGTTTGAAGTGATCAATGTCAATAAAAATGAGACTCACGGGCAAGGCAAGACGCTCGGCTTTCCGACATTCTTGTTGTAGGGCTTCCTCTAGGTACCGGCGATTCAGTAATCCCGTGAGGGCATCTCGAATCCGTTGCTGTTCGATCTCCTGAACCTGCTGGTGTTTTTGTAGGGCGATCCGAATCGTTGTTAATAATTCCCTTTCCTTGAAGGGTTTGAGTAGATAACCGTAGGCTCCCGATTTTTCTGCCCGTTGCAGGGTTGCGTCGTCGGCATAGGCGGTTAAGTAAAGCACCGGGATACCGTACTGTTCATGGATCGCCAAGGCCGTGTCAATGCCATCCTTCTCTCCTTTAATCACGACATCCATCAACACAAGGTCGGGTCGGTCTTCGGCGATCGCCTGTAAAGCCGCTTGACCGGAGGAGACAATTTTACTGACTTGTAAGCCCTGTTTCTTTAGTTTCTGGGATAAGTCCCTGGCGATCAGTAATTCATCCTCAACGATCAGTATTTTAACGGATTCCATATCAGAAAAAGAGTTTAAGAGAGAGGTCAGCACAAATAAGGATTCTGGGAAAAAAAGGGGCTGTCGTAAAGGACAGAAAAAAGTAAGGCTAAACCACGTCCATTTTAGGAACTGTCGTTTTTTGAAACACTTTCAAGGGGCAAGTCTCCCTTTTTAAGGGGGATTTAGCGGAAAAAACGCCAAATAACACGCTTTCGGCCCGATCATAGCGACTTGTGACCCATTGATCATCCCTAGAAATACCACCGTATCTTTTCACGGAGAGAGAGGGGAAAATCTAGGAAAAATACGGATTAAAGCCGGACTTGGATTTCCTAATCTCTGTATAAATACGGAAAAAGCCGAATTTTCGGTCAAAATCAGCCATCTGGGCTTCCCAGGGTTATTACTTCCAGCTATCCCAGGTTTCATTAAAAATAGACGTATCGGGAAAGGCAATGGGATTATGATTTTCTTTCAAAAGCGACTGTAATTCCTGTAATTTTTTCTGTTGTACCAGGGGTTCTGCCACCAGTTGGTAGGGCAGGAGTCGTTGATCCAAGGCAAAAGCCGCTACCGTTCCCGCCGCCGCCCCCGATGACCACTCAAAGGAATGTACCCGATAGGCCGCCGCCGCAATATGACTCACCGCGATCGCCTTACCGGCCACCAGTAAATTATCAATCTTTTGGGGGATCATGGCCCGCAAGGGAATCTGAAAGGGATAGGCCTGGGTTGCCCCTTGGCGTTCCCCCTCTTTTTCCGTATTGCCGGGAGCCTCTGGCGGTGCATTTTTCATGCAGGGATGGAAATCAATGGCATAGTGGCCAATCCCAACGGAATCTGCATAGATCGTCGAACGTTTACGGCGTTGTACCGCATCGGGAGACACCTGACCACTGAGAACATCTAGCCCTTCTAATCCCGCTAACGTAGCTTGCAGTTGACGATAGGTATCCGGGGAAAGATTTTGGCGGTAATAGTCATCTTGGTAATCACGGCGAGAAATATCAATTTCGGAAATCGTAAAACCATCGGGGTAATAAAAAGAAGGGCGACCAATAATGCGACGTGCTTCTCGAATATAGGGATATTTAGAAAGGCCATGGACTGTCCCCATGGGAGAATCTAATCCCGCCAAAAAACGATTATTTTCGTAGGGCTTTTTCACGCCGTCACCGAGTTGGGAATCCGTTGTCCCTTTGACTAACCAATAGTAAAATCCCAGGGAATGATCTTCCCCTTTCTTGAGGGTTTCTGTTCGTAATCCCCCTAACCAACCATCGGAATTTAACTGGCCCGTTGCCTGGAGTTGATCGCGGGTATAAATCAAATTATCTTGCGCGGTACCGGGACGATAATCATTGCCCCAAGTCCAATTTTGCATGGAAATATTGCCCACCTGGGGTTTTCCAAAGGTAATGCCTCCAAAGGTGGTTTTTTCGCCCGGTTCAGGACTCCAAATTTGCCGATAGGTGAACAGTAAATCCGGGTCGGCTAAACGGGGTAACTCGTAACTGTAATAGGGTTCATGGTCTGGATAAAAGGCCGGCATGATTTGGGGTTGTGGCTCGGCGGTTTTTTCCATGGCGAAGGGGTAGGTAAATCCCTGGGTGCAATAGGGGTCAGGCGTTTTACTTGACGAAGAAGGTTCCAGGTAGGATTGGGGGTCAATGCCCAAACGGTACGGCACATCGGCCAAGCCAATTAATTCCCCGGTTTCCGTTGCCTCGATCACATACCAGGGAGCCGGTTCTTTTTTCGTGGAAGGTTGCGGCACCAATTGGATAATTTTTTTCTGTAAGCGGGCCGAATCCTCGTAACGATAGCTATCTTCCATCGTTTGGGACAGGGGATCGGTATTTAAGGGGGGAGTACCCGGAGCCGGACGGTGTTGAATGGCGATCGCCGACATAATTTGTTGACCTTGACCAACCGGTTGAATATCGAGGGATTTAATCACCGTATTGGGAAACCAATGCAACTTGCCGTTCCCCCGTTGGGCCGCCTTTTTCAACATCGCCATTAAAATTTGATGGCCATCCTGGGGTAAAAAACAGGACTCACTCACCCAACAATCCCCAGGGTTGCGCGTATCATACTCCTGTTGAATGCGTTGCCGAAAATCCAGATAGCCCCGCGAATAAAACAGCATCTTGGCCTGGGTGGGCCGTTCATCCAACGCCGAGGTTCCCTGGGACGAAATTTGTCCTCCTACCCAATCCGTAATATCCGTTAAACAAACCGTTTTCCCCGCTAACAACGCCTCATAGGTCGCCGCCGCCCCGGCCAATCCTCCCCCGGCCACTAAAATTTCACATTCCACCGTTCTATCCAGGCGAGGCACCGCCCCCACCGGCAAGGGTAAAAAGGCCAAAATTAACGGAAGAAAACGCAAACGAGAGAAGAAACGCATGGAGAGCAACCGTGAAAAATTTCCCCGCTAGGCAACTCAGCCGGCTCATCCGGTCAAGTCGTCTAGGGGTTGACAGCCGAAAGAAAGAGGGTATTAACTAACGAAACATACTACTAACGGAACTTTCTTCGTGAATCCGCCAGATCGCTTCCCCTAGCAAATTCGCTACCGACAGAATGGTTAATTGGGGAAAATGATGACTCTCCGGGATCGGAATGGTATTAGTGACAATCACTTCCTCTAAAAAGCCACTGGATAACCGCGTCATGGCCGGTTCCGAGAAAACGGCATGGGTGGCACAGGCATAAACCTGTCTGGCTCCCTGATTACGAAGCAGTCTGGCCCCTTCCTGAATTGTCCCGGCGGTATCAATCATGTCATCCACCAAAACCGCTGTTTTCCCCTTCACATCCCCGATCAAATTCAGCACTTCGGCCACATTATGGGACTGACGACGCTTATCAATAATGGCAAGGGGAGCATCCTTTAATTTTTTAGCAAAGGCCCGGGCCCTGGCGACCCCGCCCACATCCGGCGACACAATCACCAGGTCTTCTAACTGCTTACTGAGGAGATAGTCAATAATCACCGGGGAACCGTAAACGTGATCAAAGGGAATATCAAAATAGCCTTGAATTTGGGCCGAGTGGAGATCCATGGCCAGAATGCGTTGCGCCCCGGCTTGGGTGATTAAGTTGGCCACTAATTTGGCGGCAATAGATTCCCGTCCGGCGGTTTTGCGATCGGCCCTGGCATAGCCGTAGTAGGGTAAAACGGCCGTGATCTGTCTTGCCGAAGCCCGACGACAAGCATCAATCATGATCAAGAGTTCCATTAAGTTGTCATTAACGGGATGACAGCAGGGTTGGATGAGGTAAACATCTCCGCCCCGAATGGATTCTTGAATTTGGATATAAAGTTCTCCATCTGCAAACCGTTTGCGTAACATCGGGCCAATATCCATCCCCAAATAAAGTGCCACTTCCTGGGACAGTAATGGATTGGCAGAACCTGAAAAAAGACGGAGACGATTATTTTCCGACAATGACGGTAACATCGTTTGGCGTGTTAAAGTGGCAGTTAGGCTCACGGCGGCTACTTTACCCTCAATTTTTTGGTGTTTTCAGTGAGTCCAGAGTGACGGTTAATCAGCCTTTTCTGAACAGTGACAACACATCACTTAGCTATCAGTTTACCCGATCTGACCAATCTCTTTTGCATTTCGGGGGGATTTTTCGGCGAATTTTGCTGATACCGTTTTTGATGACGCTATTTTTACGGCATCCTTTTCTTGACGGAGTATTGGGCAGACGATGGTAACGTTATTGATTGCGGGAACGGATACAGGGGTGGGAAAAACCCTGGTGACGACTCTCCTGGCGGCCTATTGGCGACAGTATGCGGGGGGGCAATCCCTGGGGTTGATGAAGTTGTTACAGACGGGCATTGGCGATCGCGAACATTATCAGGCGTTGTTTGGCGATCAAGGTTATTGGGATCTAGTGACACCGCAACAATGGCAGACCCCAGTGGCTCCTCCGATCGCGGCGTTACGGGAAGGTCAGGCGATCGCCCTGGACGTGGTATGGCAAAAATTGCGGGAGTTACAGGGGAAACATCCCCAAATTTTGGTGGAAGGGTTAGGCAGTTTGGGATCGCCGGTCACGGAGGAATTGACGGTGGCGGATTTAGCAGGTTTGTGGAAATTAGAAACCCTATTAGTCGTGCCAGTACAATTAGGGGCAATGGGGCAGGCGATCGCCCAGGTAGCCCTAGCCCGTCAATGTAAGGTGAAATTGCGGGGTTTAGTGTTAAGTTGTCATAGTCCAGAATCAGCCGAAAAATTACAGGATTGGGCCGATCCCGATTTATTAAGTCGTTTTACCCAGTTACCGATTTTAGGGATTATTCCACCCTTAAAAACTGAACCTTATCCTCCCCTAGAAAAGTTAGCTCAAATGGCCTCAGATTGTGAAATTGATGCCCTACTATTAGGCTTAAAAGCAAGAGGTTAATAAGA
>JAYKIP010000229.1:0-6108 GCA_035286205.1 Merismopediaceae cyanobacterium | reverse complement strand
ACAAAAGCACCACCTAACCAAAACAACAACTTTTTTAACATTTATTTAGCTCGCGATCAAGAAGCATGGAAACACTGACTGAAACCAGAGAGGTCGTTGATAGCCGTATTTTCTTAGATTTTCCCCTAACCTAGCACAGGTCAAAATGACTAGCCAGGGACTCGCCTAAAATATTGCCAGGCTATCGGCCTTCCGACTATCCTAGAAAACAGTGCCAATGATTGCCGTTAATTAACCCCCACCGCTCACCATGTTTGATGCCCTTGCCGATCGCCTAGAGGATGCCTGGAAAAAACTCCGTGGCCAAGACAAAATTTCTGCCAATAACATTCAAGATGCCCTCCAGGAAGTCCGTCGCGCCCTCTTATCCGCCGATGTCAACCTGCAAGTCGTCAAACACTTTATTGCCGAAGTCGAGAAACAAGCCCTAGGAGCCGAAGTCATCTCAGGGGTGAACCCCGGTCAGCAATTCATCAAAATCGTCTATGACGAACTGGTGGCCGTGATGGGAGAAAGTAACGTTCCCCTGGCTCAAGCAGACCAATCCCCCACCGTGATTTTAATGGCCGGCTTGCAAGGCACGGGGAAAACCACTGCTACGGCAAAATTGGCTCTCTATCTCCGCAAGGAAAAACGCACGGCCCTAATGGTGGCTACGGATGTGTATCGTCCCGCCGCCATTACCCAATTAATCACCCTGGGTAAGCAGATTGATGTCCCTGTCTTTGAAATGGGCACGTCAGCCGATCCCGTTGAAATTGCTCGCTTAGGGGTAGAAAAGGCCAAAGAATTAGGGGTAGATACGGTTCTAATTGATACCGCCGGCCGACTGCAAATTGACCCGGAAATGATGGCGGAATTAGCCCGCATTAAAGCAGTGGTTAAGCCCGACGACACGCTGTTAGTCGTAGATGCGATGACCGGGCAAGAAGCGGCCAATTTAACCCGAACTTTTCAGGAAGAAATTGGCATTACCGGGGCCATTTTAACCAAATTAGACGGGGATACCAGGGGCGGGGCGGCTCTGTCAGTGCGGCAGGTTTCCGGCCAACCCATTAAATTTGTCGGGGTAGGAGAAAAAGTTGAAGCCTTACAACCGTTTTATCCCGATCGCCTTGCCAGCCGAATTTTAAACATGGGGGATGTCTTAACCCTCGTCGAAAAGGCCCAGGAAGCGATCGATATTGGGGATGTG
This sequence comes from Merismopediaceae cyanobacterium, assembly GCA_035286205.1. Classification (GTDB taxonomy): domain Bacteria; phylum Cyanobacteriota; class Cyanobacteriia; order Cyanobacteriales; family Microcystaceae; genus Woronichinia. The sequence goes on along the minus strand of JAYKIP010000229.1, from coordinate 4,913 downwards.
GAAAAACTGCAAAGCAAGATCATGGAAGCCCGGTTTGACTTCGATGACTTTCTCAAACAAATGCGCTTAATGAAAAATATGGGGTCATTGGGCGGGCTATTAAAATTAATTCCCGGCATGGGCAAACTGAGCAGTAGCGATATTGAAAAAGGCGAAACGGAACTGAAACGTACAGAAGCCATGATCAATTCCATGACCCTCGAAGAACGCAAAAATCCCGATTTATTAGCCAAATCCCCCGGTCGGCGGCGACGCATTGCCAAGGGGTCAGGTCATGCCGAAAGTGAAGTATCTAAATTAGTGACCAATTTCACCCGGATGCGCTCCATGATGCAACAAATGGGCCAGGGGATGCCCGGTATGGGGGGAATGCCAGGGATGGGCGGTATGGGAATGCCGGGCTTTGGTGGAGGAATGCCAGGGATGGGACAACCAGTTCCCCCTGGATTTCGGGGCTATGCGGGAGGAAAAGGCAAACCGAAAAAGAAAAAAGAGAAAAAGAAAAAAGGCTTTGGCACGCTTTAATTTTTGAATTTTTGAGGCTTAAGCGGGTGAACCCCGTCCATTTTAGGAACTAATGATAGGTTTCGAGTTAGACGGGGTTTAACTGACTTTAAGAGCGACTAAAACTGTCTTTCATAAAGAACTTTAACCTCATTAAAACTGTAATCGTAGGAAAGTCTCACAAATCCTTTATCTTCTACCCGATAAACCGCTTCGAGGAAAGGAACAACCCGAATATCCGTCGTGCCAATGACATTACTAATGGAAGTTTCAATATCGTAAATTGTTCCCTGGAAAATCATGGGAATGGCTAATTGGGTAATGCCATACTGCAATAATTGACTACTATTCCCTCCCTGCACAGCATCCGCTAACACCAGGAATTGTTCCCCTAATAACCGCACAATCTGACCCTGACTGCGGGCGGGACTACTAGTTAAACGAATCCCTGGGTTTTGTAATAATTGTTGATCCGTCATGCCCTTGGCCGCTAGGATCTGTAAACAATTAGCGACCCGTTTCCGTCGCCATTCCGAAATGCCAGCATCGCCCCGGAGCGGTCGCAAAGTTCGCGGTTGAGAACAGGCTTCCACTTGTTCGGCATTTAAGTTAGGAATGAGTTGATTTAAGGTACTATCAATATCTAAGCTAATATCAATCCGTCGCACTTGATTTAAGGCATCATCAGGGATTTCATTGGTGTCGGCAGATTGTAATCGTTTGGATAGGGGTAATTCGGAAACAATCGTCCGGAGACGAATATCTAAGTTGGGATTAAATAGCCCCTGGTTGGGTGAAAAACTAATCTGATTTTTGACCCGGCGATCCAGTAGAAAACGGGTGTCTAAAAAGTTGATTTGTCCACGATTGAGGGTAATGGCTCCCTGGGGCTGAATCCGATTTAAGGGCAGGAGGGGGCCATTCAAGGCAAGTTGACCATCAAAGGCGAAACTATAGAGGGGTAATTGTTCCGTATAAAGATTGGTTAACTGAATCGTTAAGTTTTTGAATTGGGGATTAATTAAGGGTTTGGTTTGCCGGGGTTTAAACCATTTCAGGGTTTGTACGGGGGAGGCAGGGTTAGGCGCCGTTGAATTTTGCGGGGCTATTAAGTGACCGTTGGCCAGAAGAATATTCCCGGTTAACTCTGGGCTAAAGGCGGTTCCCGTCACGACCACCGAGCCATTAAATTCCCCTTCGTAGAGATTGGGAATATCCAAAGGCGTTTTTTCGACGGTTAGGGTGAGGGGATTCTCGATCGCCCCTTGGGCCATAAACAACGGCAAGACCCCGGAGACAGAGAGTTTACTTTGAGCGACTTGACCTTCTAAAGCAGGAATTTTTAAGTTGCGGTCATCAAATTCCAGATTACCGGAAAGGGTTAAAGGACTGGGCAAGGTCGGACTGTTAATCACAACATTTTGCAGTTGAATATTGCCTTTGGCTTCAAAGTTAGTCAGGGTCATGGCCTGCTCTAGTTTAAGTTCCCCCTTGGCCAATAAATTCACTTCTCCTTCTCCAGAGGTCACGGTAAATTGATCCTGGGTTAAAGCTCCCATTAAATTCAAGGCTTCCCGACCCGCTTTAACGCGAAATTCAAAACTATTATCTTGAGAATTTTCCTGGCTATTTTTCTGCGTTTTTGCCATCCCGGAAGATTCAACCCTCAGAAAAGGCAAGGGAACCGCACTATAAAAGAAAATCGGAGATTCTTGATCGGTAATCACCTGGAGACGAGCATCGGTTAAGTTAAAATTACCGCCGATCGCCCGGTGCACGGGCCGAGCATTAACCGCCACATTAACAAAATTAAAGGAACCCCGTAATTGCGGTTGGGATAAACTGCCGACAATACTGCCCTGGGCGTTCAGATTCCCCGCTATTTCTCCGGGTAATTTTAAGAAAGTGCTAATTGTATCTAAAGAAAGATTTTCAATTTGCCAAATGGCAGAATTTTGTTTGGTTGAAAAATTTCCTTCTAAACTGATTTTTGCTTCTTTAACCTGTAATTGGGACGGATTAACGGTAATCACACCATTCTTTAAACTAGCCTGTAAATCAATTTTTTCAACGGGTAAAAAGCTGGTATTCATTAACACCAACCCCAGGGGGGACAGAATATCCACAAAGGTCGCCTGGGGATACCAACTCCAATGATTTCCCCTTAAGCTCATGCCGAGTTCCGGATTGCGTAAATTCCCTAATAGACTGACCTCAGCATCAAATAGCCCTTCAATATTTAACTCATTGGGTAAATTGAGCGCGTCTTGGTAATCCTGGCGTTGATAGCGGGCGGCTAACCGGCGAATTTCCTGATCAATTTTCATTAATAAATTGACTTGATCTTGCAGAGGAGCCTGGGCATTACCAACGGATAAATTCGGCAAATTTTTAGCAAAATTGGTGGGGGAAGATTGCCACAGATGGAGGAGGGACGGTATATCGGAAATACGAAGGGCAGTTAATAAATCCTGAACTTTACCCTGGGCAATTTTTAAACGACTTTGAACATCGAGGGTTCTGACATTCAGTTTGCCTTCAATATCGTAACGGCTTTTTCCTAGTTGTAATTGGGCTTGTTGCAGTTCGAGAAGATCGGCTTGATAGGTAAAGTTAGCGGCGATCGCCTCGGCGGTCATGTAACCTAAACTTAACTGATTTAGTTGGAGAGAACCCTGTCCCTGACGTTGCCGTAAATTGATCGCTAGATTGGCCTTTAATTGTCCGTTTAAAACCCCCGGAAAATTGTAGGGTTTACCGGGTTGGAGGTCTAACAAAGCTAACGGCAATTGATGAATCTGTAACTGGAAGAGATCTCCCCGGCGATCGCCTTCGAGGGAAACTGGTGATTGAGTTTGATAGGTATGATGAAGGAGAAAATGATCCGGTAAAAAAGCATAGGAAGCTGTGGAATAGGGTTGCCAACGGAGGGCCAATTGATCCGCTTGACCTTGCAATTTCACCGCGAGACCCTGCTGACCTTGCCAACGCACATGACCGGTTAATTGGGGTTCAAAACGAGCTTGATTCAAGGCTAAATTTTGCAGTTTTAAGTGACCCCCTAATTGATAATTTTCCAGTTTTTGCAGATTGTCAATATTTTGGCCCGTCAGTTGACCCTGAAATTGGGCCAGCCCGGCGAGGGTTAAGGATTGCGGACGGAGGTTGGGGGTGAGGGGGAGAGCCTTTAACGCAGTTTGGGTGGGTAATTGAGCCAGATTAACTTGACTTGTAACCTGAAGATTAAGCTGTTTTAATAATGGCTGGGTGAATAAATTTTGAAATGTAATATTTCCTTTAGCCTGTAAAAATTGTTGACCGGACTTAACATTGGCCCGTTGGACTTGCATCGCTAGGAGTTTATTTTTTTGCCAAAAAGGGGTGACTTTACCGGTGAATAAGGCTTGCCCTTGAATCCTATTTAATTGTCCTAGGGAATTGCTGGCGATCAGTTGTCCCGGTTCCAACATTTTTAGGGTTAAATAACTCTGCCATTGTCCTTGGTTAACCCGCGTTTGACTGGTAACGGTTCCTCCGGCAACGGCTAATTGTAAATCCGCGATCGCCGTGAAGGGATTTAAATTGGGTTGGGGTTTCAGTAATTCGGCTAATTGACCGATGATGGTAATTTTTCCCTGTTTTAAGGTGGTTTTGGTCGGTAATTGGGGGACAAATTTTTGTAAATTTAGTTGGCTAGTCTGGGCGATCGCCGTAAGTTCCCCCTGGTTCACCGTTGCTCTAAGATTGACCGGGGCATTGGCAAGGGTTAACGCCAGACGAGTATTGCCCTGAAGATTGCGCCAGTTCCAATCATTGGGGGATTCTATCTGCTGGGCTAAAGTCATTTGACCGGTCAGAATTTGGGTTTTAGCCGGTAAATTGGGCACAACCGCGTTTAAATTAAAATCATTAAGATTTGCCCCTAGGGTTAATAAAGATTGATGGAGATTAGCCTGAGCCAGAAGGGATTGATCAGCAATTTTTAGATTAAGTTTTGCCTGACTTTGAATTTGCTTTAATGAAATCGTTTTCCCTTGCCACAGGGAGGTAATCGGGACGTTGAAGTTGGCTTGAAGTTGTTGTAGTTTAATCGGGGCCGAGGTGGGTAGTTTAACGGGAGTGAGAAAAGAATTTAAAAAGAGTTGATTAACGGCTACATTACCCCGCACTTGACCCTTTTGGAGTTCACTTTGAACAGCGATCGCGGCGGCTTGATGACGGATCAAAAATTGGGTATTGCCCTGTAAGGTCTGGGGTTGCCATTGGGTAAATTTCCCCCGGACAGAGGCTTGGGCTTGGGTTAAAACCCAGGGTTGTTGGGTGAGAGCGGCGGGACAGGCCAGGCGAGAATTACTACAAAAAACGGTTAACCAGGGCGTTAAGGGAAATTGATTGGCTTGAAATTGGGC
>JAYKIP010000228.1:0-3033 GCA_035286205.1 Merismopediaceae cyanobacterium | reverse complement strand
ACCGGGATAATGCGACCGTAGTTCGTGGCGATCGCCCGCCATCCCAGATCGGCTAAAAACCAACCCCATAACACCGGCCCGACAAAAGAGAAAATCGTTCTAACGGCCCCATAACGAGCGGCGGAGACCATCATGCCCTGTTTGGCGGTTTGGAGAGCTAACTGACTTTCCAGGGCGACGGTACCAGACCCCATGGCCGCCTTAGCAATCTGATAACGACCGAGATAGCGGGTAAATTCCTGAATAATCTGTTTTAAAACGAACGGCTTAATCACGGCACTCACGGCGATCGCACTACTGCCTTTGAGTAAAATCGCCATGGGATTGTGTTGTAGGTGAACCGGTAAGGCTTCGGGGAGGGGAGTCTGAGCCAGGGATTTTTGAATCTTAACGGCGAGGGAACGCTGATCTGCTGGCGGTAGTTTTTTCCAGGCGTGATTGACTAAATGCAAAAACACTTCCGTTTCAATATCGGTGGTCGTCATCTGCTTCGCGTAGGGAATTTTCAGATAATGACAGACCTTAATCAGGGTTTGACGATAACTAAATTGTTGAGTTTGCCCCTTTAATACGGTCAGACCATCGGCGGCGAGGTAACGAAAACGACTTTCGAGGGAATCTAACCAGGCATTCCAGTCCTGACTTTGCACTTCGAGGGGTTGGGGCGTTTGCCAATAATCTAAGGGATTAAAGCGACGACAAAAGAGAATTTGCGTTAGCTGTTGGAGTTCCTCTTCTGTGGCTAGTTCTAGTGCTGACCGCAATTCATCCAAGGTCTTGCCCTCCGACGGGTCGGTTAACCCCCTTATCTTACTCTAAGCTTTTCAACTTAGCCAATCACAGATCTATTGCTCAGGTCTCCCCTCCGGTTTCGACAGCGATCGCCTGCTCCGGTATCAAGCCATCGGGATCTGGGGTCTTTCACCCCGACTAGATGGGATTTATGTAAATTTTTACGACAAAATATTGCAAAAGGTTACCGATCCTGGCTTGATCGATCAACAGATAGTTCTTGACGGTTCTTTTAAAAAATTTCTCTGACTTCCCAAGGAAACCTTAATTCTATGCTTAACAAGTTATTTGGCGGTAAGAAAAACGAATTTTACGCGCAGTTGGATGAATCCAAAGTGGTTCAAGCTCCTCCCCCGGCAGAAACAGCGGCTCCCGTAGCGGCGATCGCGGAACCGGTAGCCAAACCGGAAGCGGTAGCAGAAATCCCGGCGGCCCCCAAAGGTAAAAAAACCTCCATTAAGAAAAATAAAACGGCCAGTCAACCGGCGGCCCCGGCCACTCCCGCCCCGGCTCCTGTTGTCAAAAGACCTGAACCCACCCAAGTGGAGTTTGCCACCAAATACCTGATTACACCGACCCTCTCCCGTCGTTTGCCGGGCCCCAGCCTCAACAAATTTAAAGAAATGGCGGGTCAAATTAAAACACGCTAAATCTAATCCCTTAACGAAGGGATACTTAACCCAGGACTGGTTTCTGGGTTTTTCTATCTGGAAACTCCTGGCGATAACCTTTCCCGAAAAATTTCCCGAAAAATCGCCGGTCAGTTAACGTGCTTTTCCAGAGATTTGCTAACCTATTAAAGCTAAATCCTTCTCTTTAAAAAATTGCTATGGCCCTGATTGTTCAAAAATATGGTGGAACCTCCGTTGGCACGGTAGAGCGTATTCAGGCTGTGGCTCAACGGGTTTGTCAGACGGTGCAGGCCGGCAATTCGGTGGTCGTGGTGGTCTCGGCCATGGGGAAAACAACCGATGGCTTGGTGAGTTTAGCCAAGGAAATTTCTAATAATCCCAGTCGCCGGGAAATGGATATGTTGTTGTCAACGGGGGAACAGGTTTCCATTGCCTTAATGAGTATGGCGTTACAGGAGAGGGGACAACCGGCTATTTCTTTGACAGGGGCCCAGGTGGGCATTGTGACTGAGGCCGAACATAGTCGCGCCCGCATTTTAGAGATTAAGCCCGATCGCCTCCGGCAACATTTGGATGCGGGTCAAGTGGTAGTTGTAGCGGGGTTTCAGGGCATTAGTAGTGTAGAACAGTTAGAAATTACGACGTTGGGACGGGGCGGTTCCGATACTTCAGCAGTGGCTTTGGCGGCGGCGCTCCAGGCGGATTTGTGTGAAATTTATACCGATGTCCCTGGCATTTTGACGACCGATCCGCGTTTGGTACCGGAAGCCCAGTTAATGACGGAAATTACCTGTGATGAAATGCTGGAGTTGGCCAGTTTAGGGGCCAAGGTCTTACATCCCAGGGCGGTAGAAATTGCGCGGAATTTTGGCATTACCCTGGTGGTGCGGTCAAGTTGGAGTGATGAACCGGGGACGAAGGTGATTCCCCCGCCGCCTCAACCGCGATCCCTGGTGGGTTTAGAGATTACCAAGGCGGTAGATGGGGTGGAGTTTGACCAAGATCAGGCCAAAGTTGCTTTATTGCGTGTACCGGACCGGCCGGGAATTGCGGCCACGTTGTTTGGAGAAATTGCCCGTCAACAGGTGGATGTGGATCTGATTATCCAGTCTATCCATGAGGGAAATAGTAATGATATTGCCTTTTCTGTGGTGAAAAGTCTTTCCCAGAAGGCGGAAGCAGTGGCCGAGGCGATCGCGCCGGCATTACGGAGTCATCCGAGTCAAACCCAAGAGGCAGAGGTGATGGTGGATAAACGGGTGGCCAAGGTGGCGATCGCGGGGGCTGGCATGATCGGTCGTCCGGGCATTGCGGCCAAAATGTTTAAAACCCTAGCGGATGCGGGGATCAATATCGAAATGATTTCCACCTCCGAGGTCAAGGTGAGTTGTGTGATTGATGAAGACCAAGGGGAGCGGGCGATCGAAGCATTGAGTCAAGCCTTTGGCGTGAGCTTATACATTCCCCCTCGGATTAGCAACTTTTCCGCTTTACCGGCGGTGCGTGGGGTCGCCCTCGATCAAAATCAAGCCCAAATTGGCATTCGTCACATTCCCGATCGCCCAGGGATGGCGGCCAAAATCTTTTCGCAATTAGCGGAGAAAAATAT
>JAYKIP010000227.1:0-13852 GCA_035286205.1 Merismopediaceae cyanobacterium | reverse complement strand
ATTTGGGGAATTCGAGCCAGGCGATCGCAACAAGCATCAATCCGAGCAAACAATTTATCTAACTTATTAGCAATTTGTTTTTGTTCTTTAAGTGGAGCAATTAATAATGGTAGTTGAGCCGCAACCGAACTTGAAAGTTCTTTAAATGTTGTTCCACTCGCCATAGACTCAGCAAGAGGGCTAATATATTTCAAGTAAAAATAAACAAAGCGACTATCAAGTCCACTTGGTAGAACAAAGCTCTTGAAGCCTTGACTAGTAGATAATTCATTTGCGGCGATAGCCACATAACCAACTGGCGCACGACTAGAAAAAAGTACACTACCTTGGGGAATTTTTGTAGCAGAGCACACAGAAAAACCTTTGTCAGATAAATTTCTTGCACCATGACTAATATAGATTTTTTTATAGCCACTGAGATCAGCAGGTGTAATCCAGGGAACGCCGCCTTCCGTAGTAAAATTAGTTAAATCTTTTGAAGGAGGAGTCCCGCCGCTAACGATTTGAGTAACTTCTCCAATCTTGCAACTAACCCATCCTTCTGGGGGTTTGACAATCACCCTACTACCTCCCAATCTTCAAGTTGTAACCCGTCCACACGCTCAAACCTTCGTGTATTGTGAGTCAGCAAAATAAGATTATTAACCAAAAGGCTCAGAGAACGCAAGCGATCACACACTAGAGTTGAACGACCATTCCAATGCGTCACACAAATATTAGTATTCAAGAGATAACGCATTCCTGTGTGTGACTTTCCATTATTGTTGATTTCCATTTTATACATTGATTTCCTCTCCTAATTCTTGCAATATAGCCCGCAATTCCGCAAGAGCCGCATCCAATTCCCCCATTGCTTCCCGCACAAGCACCGCAGGTTCAGCAAGTTCACTAACATCATTTTCACTTTTTAACCAAGTAATATCCAAATTATTACCACGTTCGGCAATCCAATCGCGGTCAAAGCGTCTAAAGCGTTCCGTTTCCACCCGTTTCGCTAAACTAGTCTGATTTCCCCAGGGATCATCACCAAAAACAGCCACAAAATCAGCAAAATGATCCCGCGTCAAAGGCGTTCGTTTACCAAAAGAAGGCATATTCGTGCGGAGATCGTAAATCCAAACCTCTTTGGTATTGTCTTGATTCTTTTTGCCACGAGTAAAAAATAACACATTGGTTTTGACACCTTGAGCATAGAAAATACCAGATGGTAAGCGCAAAATAGTATGGAGACTACACTTATCCATTAAATCCGCTCTAATGCGACTGCCAGCATTATTTTCAAATAACACATTATCAGGTAAAATTACTGCCGCTCGTCCGCCTTGCTTTAACCACAGATAAATATGTTGTAAAAAACAAAACTGTTTATTACTACTAGGAAACGGCAAATCATCTCTTGTGGGTAAACCGCCCCCTTTTTTACTACCAAACGGTGGATTAGTCAAAATTAATGTCGCTTTCGGTAAGACTGTAACTTCCGAAGAAAGTGTATCTCCATAATGAATTCCTGCTCCCTGGGGATCAAACTCTAAATCATGTAGTATCAAATTCATTAAAGCCAAACGTTGCGTATCTTGATTAATTTCCATTCCGTAGAAAGTACCGCGACGCAATTTCTGCCGTTGTTTTTCAGTTAAATTCTCTAAATGATTATTAGCTTGAATGTAACGATTAGCCGCAATTAAAAAGCCCCCTGTTCCTGCGGCTGGGTCTTGAATAATATCCTGTAAATTGGGACGCATAACCTCAACAATACTGTCAATTAGTGGCCGAGGCGTAAAATATTGACCCGCCCCTGTTTTTTTATCAGTAGCATCTTTACCCAACAACCCTTCATAAATATCACCTAATCCCTCTCGTTTCGCGCTATACCAATCAATTTTATCAATTTCAGTGACTAACCCAGAAATTGTAGAATCTCTTTTAATTAAAGAATGAGCATCAGCAAAAATTTCCTTAACCAGGGAAGAATCATGATTTCCTAAATGTGTCAATAAAGCTTTATAAAATTCCAGAGCGCCTTCTTCTGGCTGTTGTTCTAAATCATTCCAGCGATAACCGTCAGGAATTTGACTTTCAGTAGCAGTCTCTTTAGCCAGCTTCAAAAAAAGTAAATAGGTCAACTCAATCACATACTGGTGGTAAGTGACCCCATCATCTCTGAGAAAGTTACAGAGATTCCAAAGCTTGGCAACAATATCATGGCTAGTAGTCATAAAAGCCAATTATACACCAATGTCCGTCCCTGTCATCAAAATTAGCTCATAGTTTTGAGGGATTTTTCTAACCAGTTATACCAATCCTGTAGTCCCTCTCCTGTAGTTACTGAAACTTAGAAAATTTCCAACTTGGGGTTGCCCTGACCCGCATAGTCTAAACAGTGATCGCAGTCAAAGCTCACATAAGGCAAAAGATCAATTTTATTAAGAATCATCATCTGAGCTGCCCAAAACATATGGGGATATTTAAGGGGTTTATCTTCTCCTTCGGTGACAGAAAGAATCGCTACTCTAGCCGCTTCTCCCAAATCAAAGAGGGCGGGACAAACCAAATTGCTGACATTTTCAATCACTAACGTGGCGCGAATCCGTTGAGCATCATTAATGTTTTCTTGATCGCCTTCAATGACACTAATTGGCAGTCGTTTTTGTAGGTCTTGGAGCGTGCAAGTTAATAACGTCATTTTGCCCAATCCCAGAGAACTCACTAAATTTAACGCCAAAATCTTTTGAGACTGAAACAAAGCCCGATTCTTGCTGGCAATTAAATCATTTTTAGCGAATAAATTTTGTTCTAGGGTTAGGGTTGTGCGATGAACCTGGGCGTAGAGACGACGGGCTTCCTTGTTAGGGTTAGCCACTAAATTCTGTTCAGGGTGATGAGCATGATGATGATCCTGATGCTCGTGATGATGATGGTCGTGACTGTGAACAATCACCGTTCCATTGGGTAAAGTATGGGGATGTTGACTGTCTCTCTCTGGAGATTGAGTGACTGTAATTTTGGCATTTTTCCCACAACCGCAGTTTACACACATACATCCTCCGTTTCTAATTCTTCGAGTTGTAATTCCTGACCTTGAATCAAATCTAAATCCTGATTCACAGGCACAAACCGCAAAGGGTAGTTTAACGGTAACTTCTGCGCCACACCGACGACAATGCCCCAGACCTGGTACTTCAATAATAGTCAAAGTTACACCCTCTAGGGGCGTTCTCAGGGAACAAGCCTCAAAACAAAAGGTGATCGGCTTAGTTAACTCTAGATATACGTTCAATGATTAAATGTACAACAGAGTTTGAAGCTAGATAGGGGACTTGAACCCCTGACCCCATCATTACGAATGACGTGCTCTACCAACTGAGCTAATCTAGCAGAGAAGCCTTTTACCCCTTACAATAAGCACAGCGTTCAGGGTTTGGCCGACAGCCGAATCCGATTATAGCGGACTTAGGCCCATCTCTACAACTGATTGCCAATGACTTCTCCCAACCCCAATCTATCTCCCGAAAAATACGCCCGTTTAAAGGCCGAAGCCTTGGCCCCCTATCGCGGTTTACGCCGGTTTTTTTATGTCGCCTTTGGAGCCTCCGCCTTTTTAGGAGCCGTGATTTTTGCCCTGCGTTTACTGAGTGGCCAGGGCGATAGCGAACTGCTGGGGAATTTGGCGTTACAGGTGGGGGTCGTCGCCTTAATGGTGTGGTTATTTCGACGGGAACAGTCCTAGATTGGGCATTGCTCCATCAAAGATAGTGCATTTTGCCAAAAAGTAAGGCATTCTTAATAGTGAGTCTCTGACCCTAGGGTTAGAGTCTGGTTGCAGTTCTCAGTGAGGATAGGACTTTGGATCAACATAAAATCCTCGGTTATTTTATTGAGGAAGCGAAGGAACACCTCGAAACCCTAGAGCGGGGCATTTTGGAATTATCCTCAGTGGTGGAGGATTCGGAACGCCTTAATGAGATGTTTCGGGCGGCTCATTCCGTAAAGGGGGGGGCGGCCATGCTCGGCTATAGCAGTATTCAAAAAATTGCCCACCGGTTAGAAGATGCGTTTAAGATTCTCAAGGACAATCGGGTCGCGGTTGACCAGAAGCTAGAGTCACTGTTTTTAAAAGGCTATGATGTGCTTCAGGATTTAGTGGAGAAGTTACAAAGTTCTTTCGGTCTCCAACCGGAGGAAGCGGATTCCATTGTGGAAGGGGCTAATAATAATTTTGTTGAACTTCAGCATTACCTGAATTATTTGTTGTCCCAGGAGTCCGGGGATGTCGTTGCCGAAACGGTCGAGAAGTCCAAAGAGACGGTGGCTCCCATCGAAGAGGTGGATGTGGCGGCCCAGGTGAAAACGACCCTGCGTCAGATGTTGCAGATTTTCAAGACGGAAGCCACTCCCAAGGGCCGTCAACAGTTACAAACCCATTGTCAATCCCTCCGGAGTCTGGCCCCGAATCAAGATCATTGGCAACAGTTGTTAAATACCGCTAGTGAGGCGATCGCCAACCCGGCCCATAGCTATGCGGTGCTGGCCCCGGTGGTCATTAAAGAGTTAAAACAGGGAGGGGACTACCTAGAACTAGAGCAAGGTCAAAAGATCTCGGTCAGTCAGGGTTTACAACAACTGGCCCATGCCCCGATTCCCTATCTACTCTTACCCGCCGACCCGGAAAAAGCGGCCCGTATTCTGTTAAAAGTCTTTAACCCTCAGCAAGTGAGTGCTTTAATTCAACATCTTTCCTAAGGAAGCTTCCCTTGCCCCCCTTAAAAAAGGGGGAAAACGGACAAATTAGCGGCCAGGCAGGCGATCGGGAGCCGGGCGATTCGGCAGGGTTCCAGGAACGCCAGGGGTCGAAGCATTAGGAATTTGCGGATTGGGGGCTTGGGTATTAGGGAACGGCGCATTGGCCCCGTTGGGCATCCCTAGATTCGGCGTAGTTGTACCGCCGGGCATGGTTCCCGGTAACGGAGCGGCACTATTCGGCATGGTGGGCATTGCACTATTGGGAACCCCTGGCATGGTTGTCCCGTAGGGATTGTTCGGAGTCATGTTGCCACTCCCGAAACTACCGGGAAAACTGGCGTTCGGGTTGCCAAAACTGGGAATCGTTGTATTCGTTCGATTTTCCCCCGGTAAAGTCGCCAACGCCACGCGATCGCCGCCCACCTGACGCAACATATCCAATAATTGCACCACATCGTTATAACTAGCATTGCGGGAAGCATGGAGAACCATCAAACCGGTGGGATTATACTGACGGTAATTTTTCAGCGCATCCAGCAGTTGATTTTCCGTGACCGGTTGTTTTTCCACATAGAGTTGCCCCATATCATCAAGACTGACCACCAACATTTCCCGCATTTGCGGTTGACCCGTGCTGGCCTTCGGTAAATCCATACTAATGGCCTGTTGTCGCGATAAACCGACCGCCGCCAGAATAAAAAAGGTCAAAATACAGAAAATAATATCCATCAAGGGCAAGAGTTCAATGCGGGTTTCGCCTTGATTGTGATTCGTCTCTTGCCAAAGCCGCAGGGGGCGAGTGGGATGGTGAGGAGAATGGGAACGATGGGATTTAGCAGAGATTTGAGGGGCCGTCATAGATGAATGAATTACACAACCGAGCAGAAAGCAGTCTTGACACCAAGTTAACAAACACCAGCCGGTTTTGGGTTTGATCTCCCTAAATCCCCCTTGGGAAGGGGGACTGACACGGTTAGTTTATCCGTTTTTACCCTTTTTTAAGGGGGGTTAGGGGGGATTCCTGACTGGTGTGTACAGTAGCCTTTCAAAGGGGGGCTAGGGGGGATTTTATAACTTGTGTGTACGCGGTAGGTTATAGGGGGCTGGGCAAGCTTTTCTATTCCGTGACCGAAGAGGGAAGATAACCCGACGGGGGGACATAGGCATTTTCTTCATTAATCAGACGCTGACGGTAAATCAACTCTAATTCACTACCGGCTTTACGGAAAACACGCATCTGATTAAACCAAAAACCTTGGAATAAACGGTAAAAGGCCAAGCTAATAATGGCAATAATCATTCCCGTCGCGGTGGTAATTAAGGATTCACTAATCCCCAGGGTCACCCCGGCGGTGGAGGAAGTCCCTAAATCACTAATTTGAATATTGCTTAGGGAGCGAATCAGTCCTAAAACGGTTCCTAATAAACCCAGCAAGGGAGCGAGGGCAATGACCGCTTCTAGGATTTTGTCTCCCCGACGCATCAGGGCTAATTCATCATCGGCGGCAGATTCCAAGGCCAGATGAAAAACATCGGGATCGGCATTCGGCAGACGGAGAGGGGCAAACAAGTATTTGGCAACCGGGTATTTTTGGTTGTCTTTCGCCACTTTAACCGCTAACTCCCAGTCCCGGCTCGCCATGTCCAGGATACGGGATTGTACCTGGGAACTTTTGAGCAGGACTTTTGACCAGAACCAAAGTCTTTCCAGAATCGTGCTGACCGATAAAATAGAGAGGAAGAGTAGGGGCCACATCGTCGGGCCGCCTTTTTCAAAAAGCTCAACGGGATTCACTGTTCTTGTTAACCTCCCCTACAAACCACCAGCTTTATAAAACGTTACCATTGTGGCACACTCGTGGCTGAATATGACCCGCCTTGGCTCGTCTCTTGTCATCATTATTCTAGTTAGATGTCTTTATCGAAGCCCTGCTACCCTGGGTTAGTTCTCTGGAAGGTTGGACTTTCGTGATTGTCAATTCATGGAAATATTGAACTGTGAAAGATTGGTTGTCAGGTCAACGACCGTTATGGCTCTTGCCGATGTTGGTGGGGGGAGGACTCATGGTTTTAACCCTGGGAACCTGGCGATCGCTGGAAATCCGGAGCGAAAAGGATACTCGCAAGTATATTCAAGCAGAAACTCGTTCGATTCAGTTGCATCTGGATCAAGATCTACGGAACTATATGATGGCCATGGACCGGCTGGGGCGGCGGTGGGAAAACAATCCTCAACCCAATTTAAGCCAATGGCAACGGGATGCGGGAAGCTACCTACAGGACTTTGCCGGGGTACAGACCCTACAATGGCTTGACCTCAAAACCAATCAAGTGCGGGGTTCCGTTTCTCTGGTGCATCCGGATAAGACGGTGACTAGCCCCCGGTATCGAGAGCGTCTTCGCCGTTTGTTGACCTTTAATCCCGAACTTCCTGCCCAATCGTCTCGTTCTCTCACCCTGACTTCTGCTTTAGAGTTAGCCCAGGGCGGGTCTGGATTTTTGATGATTCGGTTATTAGAGACTGGGCCCGGCCATCCCGAAGTTTTGGTGACGGTGATTCGGATTCCTTCTTTCTTGATGGCGGCCCTTCCCGCCGAGCTAACGGCAAATTTTGGGTTGCAGATTCGGGAAGGGAATGAGTTAATTTTTGATAGTGTTCCGACTTATTGGGAGACGAGGGACTGGCAAGAACAGGCAATGATTCGTCAACCGTCGGGGTTGCCCTGGCAGTTAACCATTGTTCCGAATCCAAAAACTCTGACAGAGATTCGCTCACCGTTACCGGTTTTTGTTTTGGTAAATGGTCTGAGTTTATCCCTACTGGTGGCGATCACCCTCTATTTTGCCCTATTGAGTCATCAACGCAATGGCCAACTCGAAAAAGCCCTGCAAGACCAGAAACAAGTGGAAGCGGCCTTACAAAAAGCCTTAACCCTGAACCAGGGAATTTTAGAGAGTTCTAATTACAGCATTATTTCGACTGATTCATCGGGCATCATTCAAACCTTTAATCGGGCCGCCGAGCAAATGTTAGGTTATACCGCCGCCGAAGTAGTTGGGCAAACGACTCCCGCCCTTTTCCATGATCCGGAGGAAGTTCAACAACGGGGACAGGAATTATCGGCAGAGTTAGGCCAGCCTGTGGTCGGTTTTGAAACCTTTGTGGCCAAGGCCCGTTTAAATCAACCGAACGAAAATGTTTGGACGTATATTCGTAAAGACGGTTCGCGGTTTCCGGTTTATCTGTCGGTGTCGGCTCTGCACGATGCCCAGGGAGAGATCACCGGGTTTATGGGGATTGCGAATGACATTACAGAACGCTTGGCCACTGAGAAAACTTTACAAAATACTTTGCAGGAATTAGCGGTACAAAAAGCGGCCTTGGATGAGTCGGCGATCGTGGCGATTACCAATTCCCAGGGAATCATTACCTATGTGAATGACCGCTTTTGTCAGGTTTCAGAATATACGCGGGAAGAATTATTGGGAAAAACCCATCGCCTCGTGAAATCGAACTATCATTCCTCAGAATTTTTTCGGCATCTCTGGCGTACCATTAGCTCCGGTCAGGTTTGGCATGGAGAAATCAAAAATTGCAAGAAGTCGGGGGAAACCTATTGGGTAGATTCTACTATTGTGCCGTTTTTGGATGCGGAAGGAAAACCCTATCAATACCTAGCAATTCGTTTTGATATTACCCAAAATAAACACGCCGCCGAAATTCTCCGCGAAAGTGAAGAGCGATTCCGCATGATGGCCGATAGTGCGCCGATTCTGCTCTGGATTGCGGATACCCATACCCTCTGTACCTTTTTTAATCAGACCTGGCTCCAGTTTCGGGGGCGATCGCTGGAGGAAGAATACGGCAACGGCTGGACAGAAGGGGTACATCCCGACGATTTAGCCGACTGTTTGAATACCTATCTCACGGCCTTTCTGAAACGCCAACGCTTTGAAATGGAATATCGTCTATTGCGAGCCGATGGGGAATACCGGTGGTTATTGGATGTAGGGGTTCCCCGCTTTTTAGCCGATGGCAGTTTTGCCGGTTATATTGGCTCCTGTGTGGATATTACGGATCGCAAGATTGCCCAGGAGCAATTGCAAGAACAATTAGAACAGGTCTTGTTAATCCGTCAGATTACCCAAAAAATTCGCAGTAGCCTGGCTCCCCGGCTGATTTTTCAAACTACGGCGGAACAGGTGGGTCAAGCTTTTCGGGTCAATCGCTGTCTGATCCATAGTTATCAAAAAGAACCCAGGGAAGTATTCCCCGTTGTGGCCGAACATTTGGAACCCGGCTTTATATCCATGCTGGGGTTAGAAATTCCCCTAGAGGGTAATCCCCACGCTCAACATATGTTAGCCGCCGATGAGGTACTGGTTTCCCAGGATGTCTTCCAAGATCCCCTCTTACAACCTTTGCAAACCCTCTGTCATCAGGTACAACTCAAGTCCATGATGGTTATTCGCACTTCCTACCATGGCAAGGCTAACGGGGCGATCGCCGTCCAACAGTGTGATCATCAACGGACTTGGACAACCCAGGAAATCGAGTTACTCAAAGCCGTCGCGGAACAGGTGGGCATTGCCTTGGCCCAGGCTCGTCTCCTGGAAAATGAACGGGAACGTCGTCGGGAAGTGGTGGAAAAAAATAACGCCCTAGAACAGGCCAAATGGGAAGCCGAAGCGGCCAATCGGGCCAAGAGTGAATTTTTAGCCATGATGAGCCATGAAATTCGGACTCCGATGAATGGGGTGATCGGCATGACGGAATTATTGCTAACCACCAGCCTCAATACCCGTCAACGGGATTATGTGGAAACCATTCGCACCAGTGGCGATTCCCTGTTAACCATCATTAACGACATTCTCGACTTTTCTAAAATTGAAGCGGAAAAAATGGTGTTGGAACCCCAGGTCTTCCGCCTACGGGAATTGATTGAAAGTGTCCTCGCCTTAATGGCGGCCAAAGCCACGCCCAAGGGCTTAGAGTTAGCCTATCGCTTTGATCCCAGTACCCCGGAAGTGATGACCGGTGACGAGACCCGGTTACGGCAAATTCTCTCCAATTTGGTGGGGAATGCCATTAAATTTACCCAGACCGGAGAAATTCTCGTGTCGGTGCAAGCTTCTCCCCTGGTGACCTGGGATGACGGGGATTTAGCCCATCGGATGCCACCGCGATCGCCGGAGTCAGAGAAAGAAACTGAACCCATGCCCACCGCCACCCATCTGCTGGAATTTCGCATCAAAGACACCGGTATCGGCATTCCGGCCAATCGCCTCGACCGTTTATTTAAAGCCTTTAGCCAGGTAGATTCTTCCACCACCCGACAGTATGGCGGCACCGGCTTAGGGTTAGCCATTAGTCAACGACTGGCCCAACTGATGGGCGGTACCATGTGGGTACAGAGTGAACTGGGAGTCGGCTCAACCTTTTTCTTTACCATTTTGACTCGTGCGGTGGAGCAAGACCTGCCGACCGATGCCTATAATCTTCAGAATTTAATCGGTAAAAAAGTGTTAATTGTGGATGATAACGCCACGAACCGCCAACTGCTGAGTGAACAAATTCAGCAATGGCAGATGATTCCCATTACCTTTGCGGCCGGTGACGCGGCTTTAGCCTGGTTAACAGAGGGCCATACTCTAGATTTGATTCTGATGGATTTAGCCATGCCCCAGCAAGACGGGGTAGAAGTGGCCCAGGCGGTGCGAGCTTTACCCCCCTATCAAACCCTGCCGATTGTTTTACTCACGTCCCTAGGCAGCGATCGCCAGACTCAAGCGGCTCACTCGGTATTTAACGCGGTGGTACATAAGCCCCTACGCCAATCCCATCTGTTGCAGACACTCCATCAAGTGTTATCTTCAGCCCCCGTCTCAGTTTCAGGGTCGGAGCCAGCTTCTCCGGCGGAACCCAGTCCCCCTCTCCAGGTTACCCACACCCTCAAGATTTTGTTGGCGGAAGATAATGAGGTCAATCAACGGGTCGCCAAACAAATGTTATTGACCCTGGGGTATGAAGCTGATGTGGCTCAAGATGGTTTAGAAGTCTTAGAAGCGATACAAAAACAAACCTATGATCTGATCTTGATGGATGTGCAAATGCCGCGTTTGGATGGTTTAGCGACGACCCGCCAAATTCGTCAACAGTCCGGGCTTCAGCCCTATATTGTGGCCATGACAGCCAATGCGATGCCCAGAGATCGGGATCTCTGTTTGGCCGAGGGCATGGACGATTACCTCAGCAAGCCTGTCTCCCTGGAGAAGTTAAAAACGCTACTGGACAAGTTTTCTGAGTCCTCTCCCCCTGTCTCCCCATCTTCCCCCGTCTCCCCGGCTCCTCTTCCCTCGTCTTCCAGCCTTGATCCGCAAACCCTGTCCTTAATGCTGAATACCCTCTGTGACGGCGATCGCGGCCTGTTCTCTGCCATGTTGACCTGTTACTTAACCGATAGCCAGCAATTATGGCAAACCCTGCAAAATCCAGAGGATGAAACCACTTTTCGTCGGGCGGCTCATTCCTGGAAAGGGAGTAGTGCTTCAATTGGGGCCAATCAAATTGCGGAATTATGTCACCAGTTAGAACAAACCCGTGCAGACCTCCAACGTGAGGCGTTACTGTCGCAATTACAAACAGCCTATGACTTGCTTCAACAGGATCTTCTGCCCTGGTTACAGCCCGCCAACAACGGATGAAAACGATGAGGAAAGATCACGGGGTTTTAACATTGTAGCGACCCGTATTTCTTTATCTGGAAAAGCAAGGGGAGAAATGTGCGCCGTTTCTGCCAAAATCTGCTCCTGTTGATAGTCTGTGGCGGTGGGTTGACGATAGACATATAGTTGACGATGACTTAAATCCAAAACCCAATACTCCGCAATCCCGGCGGCCGCGTAAACTTGTTTTTTTAAGTGCAAATCACTGCGTAAAGTGCGATCGGCAATTTCAATAATCAGATAGACTTCATCGGGCCGGGGATGGCGTTCTTCGTAATCGAGGGGATCAACTTTCACTAACGCAATATCTGGCTCCGGTTGTGAAAATTCATCTAAAGTCAGGGGTAATTGTATGCGAATGGTAAAAGTCTGAGGGGACGGCTGATAAAAAAGACGATTGGTGCGAGTGATGGCCGCCGCGTGGGGACTACCTTGGGGTGACATTTTTCTCAGAATTTGACCGGCAATTAATTCTACCGGTTCATCTGCTGGTAAGATCCCGGTTTTGATCATCTGTTCATAATCTTGGATTGTCCAGGGACGTAGCCGATCCGGCTCAAGGGGAGGAGCAACGGTAATCATAGTCTATTACCCAAAAGTTCCTCAATTATACTTGGCACGGTCATAGATTGTGATTTTTGCCCCCTAAATCCCCCAATACTGGGGGACTTTAAAAGCCATACACAAAGAACGGTTCCCCCCAAAGTTGGGGGGCTAGGGGGGCTAAACTTAAAAACGCAAATTATCACCGTGCTAGGTATATTATACTGAATTTTTAGGGGAATTTTGAGGGAGTTGATAGCGCAGTTGTTGCCATAGCGTTTGTGGGTAAAATTCTCGGCTATCTCTGTAACCCAGGGGATTTTCCCTCTCCAAACCTAGGGGTAAATCCAGAATTTCAACGGCGGTGGGTAAGCCTAAACCCCATTGAGTCAGATCGGATTTTTGCTCAGGGTTAAAAAGCTCTAAAGGAGTTCCTTCTGCCCTTAATTGCCCCCGGTCAAGAATTAAAATTTGGTCAGCCCAGCGATAGACAAATTCTAGGTCATGGGTGGCCATTACCACCGTTGTTCCTCTTGCTTGAATTTTTAGTAATAATTGAGCCAGATTTTGGGTTTGTTGGGGGTCTAAAAAAGCAGTCGGTTCATCTAAGAGTAATAATTGCGGTTCTAAAATCATCACATCGGCGATCGCCAGGCGTTTTTTTTGACCTAAGCTGAGATAATGAACGGGAGTCTGGGCCAAATCGGTGAGATGAAAATCCTGAAGGATTGCTTCTACCCGTTGCACGATTAAGGATTGAGATAATCCTAAGTTATACAACCCGTAGGATAAATCTTCTGTGACAGTTCCCCCGACCAATTGTTGTTCCGGGTCTTGAAAGACTAAGCCAATGGTTTGCCGTAGATTTCTCAGGGCTTTTGGGTGATAGTGAAAGGGAGAGTCTTGCCAAAAAATTTGACCCGTCTGGGGACGATAGAGAGCTTGAGCTAAACGTAATAAGGTCGTTTTGCCGCAACCGTTATGCCCAATAATGGCAGTATTTTTTCCCTGGGGAATTGCCAAAGTCAAGTGTTGCAGGGTGGGTTCCTGAGCGAGGGGATAGGTATAGCTCACCTGTTCAAATCGTAGTCCCATGCTCTTGGATTCCCAGACAAAGTAACACAAAATAACCGGCGATCGCCTCAATCCGATAACGCCATTGGCCACGATGGATTGAACTCGGTAAAAACTGTAATTGCCCGGTAAATCCCCGCGAAGTTAACCCTAGAGAAAAAGACCGATAATGTTCTAAACTGCGTTTCAATAACGTCCCTCCAATAATTTTGACACTGTGCCAGGTGGTGGCCCGATTGCGATACCCTAGCCGGGCTTGTTGGGCGGTGATTAATTCTGTCATAGTTGTCAATAAAATAAAAATAAAGCGATACATTAAGCCCAGCAATTCGATGATTAAAGGGGGACACTTCAGCTTTTTTAAAATCTGTAATAATTCAATAAAAGGAGTTGTTAATAACAGAAAATAAATACAAACGGTAATGGCGATCGCCCGGAGACTCATTTCCCGAACCAAAATCAGATTCTCCGGAAGAATAGAGACCTGAAAAATGCCCCATTGACTTGACCAGATTACCGGGGTACTCATCCTTGCCGGTGCTATCTGAATTGTGAATAATAAAGCGGGACAACTGAGGGTCAAAAATCCACAGGGCAGGGTCAGCAACTGTCCATAGAATCGCCAGGGAATCCGTGCATAAATAATAATCCATCCGGACAACCATAAAATCAATAAAATTTGTCCCCATCCAACCAGAAAATAACTTAATATCCCTAAGCCCAAGGCAAAAATGACTTTTTCCCCCGGCGGTAAAGAACGGAGAGCATT
>JAYKIP010000226.1:0-3283 GCA_035286205.1 Merismopediaceae cyanobacterium | reverse complement strand
TTTTAATGAGGTTCCGCCTAGTCCCAAATTTTTGTTGTCCGTTCACTTCAATGGGGTGGAGAAAACCTATGTCTCACTCAGAATCATCCAAATCTATTAATTACCAAGGGTTAGCCTTAACCTCCCTGGTTGTGGGGGCTGTGGCTACAGGGGTCAGCCTAGGCAGGATCGAACCTGCTCAGGCAGAAAATCCTCGGGTTTCCGTCGCTGTTACCAATATCCAAAGTAATCAAAACAGTCAGAGCTTCGCCGCCGAAATCGTGGCTCCCTACACAGATCGATACTTTACCAATGCTTTTGTTGATGTTACCTACACAAATGCATCTGGAGTAGCAACGAGTGGCGACGCGAGTCAAATCGTAATTACTAACGGTACTTTGAGCGCAACAGCCGTTAACTATACCGCAACTAGTGTAGAAACGGCAACGGCGCGAGCTATTAATGATGCTCTTAGTGATGCCCGTTACGGCGACATTATTGGTATTGTGAGCGCCTATAATGGCCCACCTGCGGGGGCTGAAAACCCTAGTGCATCCGTCGCTTTAACTAACATTCAAAGCAATGCAGGTAGCCAAAGTTTCGCGGCTGAAATTGTTGCGCCAATGACGGATGTTTTCTTCACCAGTGTAACAGCGGCAGTTACCTATGAGAATGCGACATCTATTGGTATCTCTGATGCAAGTCAGTTTGTCATCAACACAGCCACTATTTCTGTTGCTACCACAGCTTATACCGCTTTGACAGTAGAAACAGCTACAGCTAACGCTATCAATGATAGCAACACGGCAGGTCGTTACGGAGATGTGACAGGTATTGTTAAAGCGTGGCAAGGGGGCGGTTCCTCGGCTCTCGACTAATCTCATCCCCTGAGACTATTCTGGTCTTCTAAGTGTTTGGCCCTAAGTTCTCCGGGTGGGATGTTAGGGCTTTCCTCTGTTCTACAGAGGTCTTACCGACTTCTAGTAAACTATCTCCATCGCAGAAGCTGAAAAATCTTGAAGCAAAGGACTGCCTTCTTCTTGTCTCAATTAGGATTTTGAAAAAAGATGTTGACTCCCATTCATTACGAACAGGATTTTTACGGTGGGATACAAAATACCGTGTCATGTATTCAAGAAGGCACAACAAATGCGCTGGATTGGGCTAAATTAGTGGAGGAGTTGCAGGACTTGGGTAACGAACAAAAGAATCAACTGGAAAGCCGCTTACTGTTTCTCTATGAACATCTTTTAAAATTAACCTACTGGTCACAGGAGCGCGATTACAACCAAAGGGGATGGCGAGCGACCATTTTGGAACGACGGAAACAACTCAAAAGATTGTTGAAGCGCAGTCCTAGCTTAAAGCCCTACTTTCAGGAAATTGCTCAAGAAATTTACGATGATGCTTGCCAAATTACGAGTTTGAAAACAGACCTGGCTTTAGAGCGATTTCCTCAATATCCCATTGCTAATCTAGAGGAGATTTTGAATGAAGACTGGTGGCCAGAATTAAAAAATGAACTCAAGAATGAAGGCAACAACGGTTAGGAAAAAAAGATGATTATTTTTGTCGGCGGCATGACTCCTCATCTACGGAACTGGCTCTATCAAACCTGCCAGTTTTTGCTCACTCAGTCGGGTCTCCCCCCGGAAGGCAAGGTTTGTACCAGTGCTAACGACTTAGACAATTACTTGGCCCTCCGGGCAGACTCCAGTACCTCAACACTGATCAATTATCGGCAATGGGGAAATTTGAGTCAGCAATCCTTAACTCAACCCCCAAATCGTCATCTATTTCTCTATCACGACCCCTTAACCCTCACCGCCTGGGAATTAAGCTCCGGTAAAACCGCCTTCAGCCATATTTTGTTAGAGCTTTGGTTGACCCAGGGACAAACCGCCTGGCTACACCAGGAGCAAACCTATCTATTAAACTTGTCCCAACTGTTGGCCCGTCCTAAACCCACCCTGAGAAAAATTGCGGCTTTTTTGGAGATTACCCCGACCGAAACTACCCTTAAGGATTTATTGTTGCAATGTCCGCTACCAACCCCAGACCTCACTGAGATTTCTAAAGGGTTTTCCTCGCTTCTGCCGGCCTATCCCTCCCCGGATACTCTAGCCCCAGAACAACGACTTCTCCTGACGCTCTTTCTGCGACCGTCTAGGGAAATTTGGTTTGGCCCCGATACAGAACGCTACGATCGCCAACTCAATCAATGGTTTCCCACCGTAGCAACAGAGGCTTGGCAAAAGACTTTTCAGGTAATCACGGATTTAGTCAATGAACATCTCGGCGATCGCCTGGGAGACTGGTTACAAACGGCCTATGACCATGGAGTCGTCCCCTTACAAGTTCAAAATCCCATCGGAGCCGCTCAACTCCTCTCCCTGTTGGCGGGGCAACTACAAAAAAACGACAATCAACAGGAAGCCAAAATTCTTTACCGGGAAGCCCTGCGACTCCATCCCCAGGATATTAATACGGCTTTTATTTTGGGTCAATTGGCCGAACGAGAATCCGAGCTTTCTGAAGCTATCACCTATTATCAACTGGTATTACAACAAGCTCCCCAACACCAACAGGCCCTATTTCGTCTCGCTGATCTCTGTCGTCTTCAGGGAAATTTCACCCAAGCAGAAGACTATTTACGGCAAATTTTACAGAAAGAGCCTCAACATCAAATTGCTCAATATTGGCTCCTTAAAACCCTCGATAGCCAAGGGCAACTCGACCGTGCCAAACAATGGGTCAAAGAAAATGATATTGAATTCTTGCTAAAGTTACCGGACTATCTCCGTCATACCGGTGGAACAGCTTACGATGAAGCCAACTATGAACTAGCCAAAGATTGTTATCAATTAGCCCTAGAATTAGAGCCAAATCATTATCAAGATTGGTTTGATTTAGCTCTAGTGGCCACCAAGGAGAAAAAACGATCTGAAGCGATTCGTTGTTATCAAAAAGTTTTGACCCTTAATCCCGACCATGGTGAAACAATGGTGAATTTGGGGGCTTTGTTTATTCACCAAGGACAATTTACGCAGGCGATCGCCCTCTTAGAAAAAGCCTTAACGCTCAATCCGCAAAACGCCATGGCTTACCATAACCTAGCGATCGCCTATGTCTATCAGGGACGCTTGGCCGAAGCCGCCTTTTATGCCAACCAAGCGGTACAGAACTGTCCCGAAGATGCGGGTTATCATTCCCATCTCTTAACCATTTTGAGTGCCATGGCCGAAATTCGTTCTGAAGATTTAGCCCAGGTTTCACGGGTTTGGTATGACAATCATGTCGTCGC
>JAYKIP010000225.1:0-4654 GCA_035286205.1 Merismopediaceae cyanobacterium | reverse complement strand
TTAAGGCTGACATTAATAATATTTTTTATGATGAAAATAATCAGTGGAATATGATTTTAACCCATACTCCTGCTTTTAGTTTAAATGGAAGTACAAATCCTAATCGTCTCAATATTGCGAGTATGGGTTTAAGCTATACGCTACAGCTATTAACGCGGGACTATGGGGGGTCTTTAAGTTTTTCTACTAGCTATAGCCCCCAGGGTTTAAATGCGGTATTTGAAAATAATAGTCTGGGAAAAATTGGGTTGTTTACTGCTTTGAATTTTTATCATCAAGTGGGTTGGCAATTCTATGGTTCACTTTCCTGGGGAGATACTAATTTTTATTATTTGGAATCCACCTATAATCTGCTACGGGATGAACAATGGGGAACGATTAGCCTTGGCCCCTATGCAAGTAATTATGTAACGGCCACCAGAGGATTTAATTCCCAGGTACAAGATAATAATTATGGTGGTGTTTTACTTTATACTCTACCTAATTCTGGCTTATCTCTACGGGCGCGTTTGGGGACAGGAGAAACTGGGTTCCGGGGCGAAATAAACATTAATGGTCAAATTAAGTTTTAAGCTTTTTAAGCTGTTAAAATGGCGATCGCCCTGCTAAGATCGAATAATCAAATGTTTCTTTTAGAGGATATTTCAATACCGATGAATCAGCCAAATCCTATACCGCATAAGCTAAGCATTCCCCAGGGATATTTACTGGTGGATGGAGTTTATCTTACCAACTTAGAAAAGACGGTCAATGCTATCCCTAAGTTTGTTTATCTTTGGCAAAAAATCAATGAACAACAACGTTTAGCGATCGCCCGTTATTTACCGCTTAGTAAATCCCAATTTGCCCAGGATTTGTTTGTCATCAGTGAGCTATACGATAAAAAAATTAATCCTTATTTTGTGGAATTTGGAGCAACGAATGGTATTGATTTGAGCAATACTTTTTTGTTAGAAACTCAGCTAGGCTGGCAAGGTATTCTCGCGGAACCGGCTAAAGTGTGGCATGAATCTTTAAAACAAAACCGTCATTGTGAGATCGATTTTCGCTGTGTCACGAACCAGACGGGAGCCACCGTTGAGTTTTTAGAAGTGCGGAATCCGAATGCAAATCATACTGTTTCCTCCCCTGAGTTATCATCAGTGAAAGCCTTTGCTAATCACGGCGATTGGGCTTCCGAAATTCGTGTAAATAATTCGATTGAGTACTCTGTGCCAACGGTTTCTTTGAATGATTTGTTATCAGAGCATCATGCTCCCCAGGAAATCGCTTACCTCTCGATTGATACGGAGGGGAGTGAATTAATGATTCTTCAAGATTTTGACTTTTCCTCTTATCGAGTACATCTCATTACGGTTGAACATAACTTTCAAAGTGAAGCCAGAAATGAAATTTATAAGTTATTAGTTAGCCAAGGCTATCAACGCAAGCATGAAGATATTTCCTTTGTGGATGATTGGTATGTGTATGCTGATGATTAGCGTTTAGGGGAGGGTATTATTTCTAAAGGATGTTAAGGTCTAGGGTTTAACGGGAGGTTAGCGATAAAACTTGCTGGAAAACGTCTTCACGCCAGGGTTGGAGGGCGAGGTCTAAAGGTGGATTCCATTTCGGTGACGGGAATAGATCAGTAAACCACAAATTGATCGGCATATTATCCATAGTTACCCAAAAATCCTGAGGATTGGGGCCTTCCTGATGGCGACTGTTAAGATTATGGCCAATTCGTTGTCGCCGATAGGGAACGGCCGGCGCTAATTCGATTAACCATTGGGGTAAGGTTTGGGCCTGGGCCAGGGAGGCTAAAAGTTGAGTCTGGGTTTTTTCCCCCAGGAGGGTTTGACTGGTTAGTACCCAAGCTTTTTGTATGTGTTGCAGTCGTTGTTCACGATTCGGCGTTTGCCAAGCGGTTAAAATTGCCTGGGTAGCGGCGGGTAAATCGGTGAATTGAGCAATGGAGCTTTGGGGGTTCAAGGTTAAGGTTAATAGGGCTTTAGCGGTGGGGGTTCCATACTGTGAAATTTCGGTTTGAGCGGCGGTTAGGTTGCCTTGCCACCAGTACAGTCCTCCCCGCAGTTGATGAAGGAAGGTGCGTAGGTCAGGGGTTAGGGTTTGATCCTGGAGTAGGCGATCGCTGTCCTGGAGAACTTGCTTGAGGACGAGAGGATAATAGGGTTTTAATAAAGGACGTTGCCAGAGGGGACTCGTAATAAAGAGGGGGTCACGCAGACATTCCAGACTAAAGGACAACAGAGCCAAAGAGGGTTGTTGTTGGGCTAAGAGACTCAAACCCAGTTGATAAAACACTCCCTGTCGAGCCGGAATCAGTTGGAGGGCTTGAACAAAACTGGCAGTCGCTAGGGCAGGACGATTGCTGACCATTTGCAAAACCCCCAGATTATTATGGGCAAATTCTCGGTAGGGAGAGAGAGTAATCCCGGTTTCAAAAGCAGCGATCGCCCGTTGTAAGGAAGTTTGTCGGGTTTGAGGATCGGGGGTTTTGAGGGTGACTTCTCCTAATCCCCAGCCCAACATTTCGGGGTAATAGGGTTCCCAGGGGGCTAACTGCTGGGCCCGTTGGAGAGACTGTTCAAATTGAGGGTAATCTGGTTTTTCCCAAGCTTGAAAGGCTTGGCTCGAAAAATACCAGGCACTCAACACTGGCACCAACCAGAGGGAAAATCCGCCCCAAACCGCTAAACTCAGATAACCCACTAAGCGACTTCTTTTGAGCGTTAAGCTAGGAAACCGGGAAGGGCGATAACTGAGTAACAGCATTCCGTAGAGGATTAACACACCGGCGATCGCCAGATTATCTAATTGAAAATCCGTTAAACTGAGCCAACTGTAGGCCAACAAACCACTGCTTAAACTGCCAACGGTGAAGATTTCCGTCGCGGTTTTCTGGGGACGCTGTAGCCATCGCCAAAATTGATAGACCAAAGCCAAAACTAAAGTCAATAGCCCTAGCAATCCGGGTAGCCCCCATTCAGCAAAAATTTGCATCGGGGTACTCAAAAGTTCGTAGAGGATTTCAGCTTCTCGACCGGCCCACACAGGACGATAGTGTTGATAAAACCAAGGCACACTACCCAGACCGGCTCCCGTTAACCAATGGTCTAATCCCATCCGCCAACCCACCGTATTGGTAATGGAACGATAGGCAAATTCTCCTCCCGCTTGTCCTCGGAACAGGGCGATCGCCGTTTGTTGCCACCGATTATTAGCCGCGATCAAAAGAGTAACCCCTAAAAAGCCTGTGAGAGGTAACCCCCATCGCCACCATCGAGACAGTCCGGGACTTAAGAAAACCCCAATCAGGGCCGACAATCCCAATAAACCCAACCCAATTAAACCAGCCCGTGAACTGGTTAAGCCTAGGGCCAATCCCCCCCCAGCCATCCCCACTAACCAAAGCCATTTTTGCGTTGTCGTGCGCCAAAGAATCGCAAATATCGGCAAAATGAGTAGTAAATAGCCCGCCACATAGTTGGGATGACCCAAAGGAAAAGCCAATCGTAGTTGAATTTGATTAAAGTCAAAGCCTTGGGGAATACCCCAGCCCCGCAACTGTCCTAGAAGTTGGCTATGGGGCCAAGCCACCAACCAAACCCAACACAAGAGTCCAAAACCAATAAATCCTAACCCAATATATCCCTGACAAAGAAGTAACCTCAGGCGGCGATCCGCTAACTCTGTAGCCTCGTCGTGTAACCAATGATGCAAACCATACAACGCCAGAACACTCACGATAATTCGCCAGCCTTGCCAAAGGGCAGGTTGTGGAAATCTTGCGCTCACAACATTGATCCCCAGGAAAATCAGCCCTCCTAAGACCAAGCCATCCCAGGGCATTCCCAACCGATACCAACGAGGTAACTGATTGCTGAAAATTTGACCAATGCTCCCTAGGGCAATAATGCCTAACCCCAACTGCCAGACCAGCACCCAGGGCCAGGCATACATCAAACCGTTACTACTGGGAAACCAAGAAACCCCTGCATAAAACCCTAGGGCGAGAATCAACAAGGTTTTTTCGGCTTGAGAGACAAGGAAAGACTTCATGGGGCAAAACTCAGGGGATAGGCTCAATCTATCTTGAATTTTAACGGTGTAACGGTTTTTTACTCGGTAAAAGCTAGGATTTGATGCTTTATTTCTTTTATCAGAATAAACACTTAAGTGTTTTCCTCGGTATGGGAAGATTGACGGAGAAATTTAAGAAAAAATAATTAGAAGTTTAATCAATTATGGATCTTTTTGCTGTGCTACTCGGTATAACCTTTTTAATAGACTGCTTGCTACGTCATAATCCTGGGGATTTTTAGGTTAATCACTTAAGCAAAAAACAAAACAATAATATTTCGCCAATCCCACTTCTGTTGATGTTAAGTTTTGTTTCAATCATGGTGTGAGTAATATTGTCTAACCATGAACCTGTTACAATTTAATCAACTGGAAATGAAGTCTCTAATTTATTTTAATCTCTCTCGTCTGTGTCTAACGACACTTTTCTGGGTGGCCCTGTTTTAATGAGGTTCCGCCTAGTCCCAAATTTTTGTTGTCCGTTCACTTCAATGGGGTGGAGAAAACCTATGTCTCACTCAGAATCATCCAAATCTATTAATTACCAAGGGTTAGCCTTAACCTCCCT
>JAYKIP010000224.1:0-5521 GCA_035286205.1 Merismopediaceae cyanobacterium | reverse complement strand
AATTTGCTAATTTGCAACAATATTTTTCTTCTTTTCCTGATCGGCCCGGTGTTATAAGTCGGGATAACCCAAGAACAGGTATTTACATTTTACCGAATAACCAAAATCAAGGTGTTTTAGATTCTATTTTATGTCAATGCGGCAATAAAGTTTACCCTGAATATATGGAACGTTCTCGTAACTATATTAACCAATTCACCGAGCAGGAACGTCAACAGAAACCGTTAAAATGGAAGCCCTTTGATCCAGAAAAAGCCACTATTGCAACGATAGTTAGTATTTTAAAACCCGGTAAAACGAATACTTCAAGTATTTCAGACAACGATTGGATTTGTAAGGACACGATTAAAGCTGTTCCTGAACTCAGACAGTTTGTTGATTTTTTACGAGAGCTTTTAGACATAAAAATAGAAATTGATAGTCTCTAGTAACGTATCCTGTTGTCGTCAACTGTTTTCCAAAAATACAGGATTTGATCAGTTTTCAGCCTCAAGATATTCCTTTTTAGAAATGAATATTGAAAATGTTTTTGGGGTAAAGTTAAGATTTTTATAAAAGGGGTAAATATCTTGGAAAATTCCGATAAAATTTAGTTATCCTCACTCCCCAACGTCCTATGTCTTCAGCCGTGCCTCCCTATCGTCCCCTCTTAGAAACCCTGATGCGTCAGGCGGGCATTAAAACCTTTACCTAACTCCGGGAGCGGTCGGGCCTATCGGGATGGCAGTTAAGTCGAGTACAACACGGTCTGTTAGCAAAAATGTCCGTTGAGACGTTGGTACATCTCGCTAATGCCCTACAGCTTTCTCTTAATGACCTCTTAGCAGCCTTTACGCCGGAGTTAGTTCCTTTGCCAGATCCTCCAAAAGAGCGGTCTGAGGCAACAGAAGTACAAACCCTACGGGAGGAATGCGATCATGAAGTTTTTTTTCATCACTGCGTGTTCCTTGAATAGTTCCCACTAAGTCAAGCTTATGCGGACATCCTGCCTGCCATTCTTTAAGACGCTCTGAAGCGTCTCGCTTTGTATAACCGATTTTGTATAAATTTGTTCCTTTTGCTCGACAAAAATAAATCATAAGTTCGTTAATTAAAGAGAATTTTCTGTTTTAAGGTATTTTTATTTTTCCACCTTCTAATAATAACGGATTTTGGTTCAAGAGCGATCGCAGTCTGGATTTCAAGTAACAGGGTCAATTTTTGCCGCTCCCATCCGTTCAGAAAAACGGCCAAGGACGAAAAGGTGAAGATCTCGTGATATTAAATGATGCCAAATTTCGCCCCAAATGTGGTAAGCCGAACCCCTTAAAACCCCTGCTACAACCCAAAATCACCCTGTCAATATCGTTTATTTTCTTCTTGTAAAAATATGCCAACCCCTCATCAATGGTATCGAGAGAATAAAAATCATCTAAGACAATATCGGGGACAGTGGATCGCCTATGATGCCAATGGTATTATCGCCCATTATCCCGATTATGCCCAACTGATTATCACTTACCTTTGAGTGGCCCAATCCTTGGCCCAATTTAAAACGTTTTTGACTCGTTCGGCGGTCGGTGCTTCACAATATAATCGCAAAACGGGTTCCGTTCCACTAAACCGAATTAATAGCCATCCGCCCCCGGCCATCCGAAATTTATAACCGTCAATGGTGATGCAATCCGTTACAGTTTCACCGGCAATTTGGGTTAAGGGTTCGCTTTGTAAACGGGTTAATAACTTCTCACTGTCCGCTTGACTGGCGAGGGTTAAATCAATGCGGTCATAGTCGCTATAAAATTGGGTTTTGGCCTGTAATTCCTGATAAAGGGTGCTAATATCTTTCCCTGATGTGATGACAGCTTCTAATACAAATAAAGCCGACAGTAAGGCA
Organism: Merismopediaceae cyanobacterium; assembly: GCA_035286205.1. GTDB lineage: Bacteria > Cyanobacteriota > Cyanobacteriia > Cyanobacteriales > Microcystaceae > Woronichinia. The sequence goes on along the minus strand of JAYKIP010000224.1, from coordinate 3,645 downwards.
TCTCGTTCCGGAATATGGAAACCGTAGCCAATGCCTCCGGATTCTTCTCCCCCGACTAATACTGAGTGGTTCATCATGCGATCGCCGATATATTTGTAACCGATCGCCGTTTCTGTTAAGGGTAAATGGTAAAGCTGGGCTAATTGCAAAATTAAATCAGAGCCGCTTAGGGTTTTGACGATTTCCCCCGTTAAGCCTTTCCGTTGGGCTAAATGCTCAATCAAAATGGGAATTAATCCCTGGGAACTGAGAAAATTACCCTGACCATCTACCGCCGCAATGCGATCGCTGTCTCCATCAAAAATTAAACCCACTCGTAATTGCTGGGGATTGGCTACCGCTTCCCGTTTCAGCGTTTCTAACAATTGGGGAACATATTTGGCCAAGGGTTCAGGCGAAACACCTCCGAATAAGGTATCCCGCTCACTATTTAACTCATAAATCGGACACCCTAACAGCCGCTCTAAACCGCCCGCCGCCGCCCCGTGCATGACATCCGCAAAAACTTTAATTTTTCCTTGTTCAATCGCTGTCCGTAGGGGAGCAACATTCACCAGGGCCTGTAAACCCTGACAGTAACCCGGCCAGGGATCAAAGGGGATAATACTTCCCTGGGAGGAGGAACTCCCTTGCCAAGTCTCTAGTTGGGCTTCAATTTGCTGGGTAATGTCTTGCCCCACTGACCCCCCAAAGGCTCCTTTGACCTTCAGCCCCAGATATTTCGCGGGATTGTGACTGGCGGTTAAGACGAGAGCACCTAAGGCGTTTTCCTGTTTGGCGGCCCAACTGAAGGCGGGGGTCGGGGCATAACCCTGGCTTAACCACACTTCAAAGCCTTGGGCTTGTACCGTTTGGGCTACTAATTGGGCAAAGTCTTCGGCCATAAAACGGCGGTCATACCCCACGATAATTCGGCGACTGCCAGACTCTCCGTAATTTTGGGCGAGGATTTGGGCCGCGATCGCCGCCACTTTAGCGACCCGTTCAAAGGTAAATTCCGACGCAATCACACCGCGCCAACCGTCAGTACCAAATTTAATCGGGGCAGGAGAAAAGACCATGACACACCTTTGCCAACAGGATCAAAGATTATTTTACCCGCAATGGTTCCGGTTTCTGCTGTAAGCTGTTCGTCATCAGAGCCGCTTCACGTTTGTTTGCTTTACTCATAAAATTAAGCCGGTCAAGACGTACCGACTGTCATGGCCCTTAATAATGCCTGTTGACTAACGGTTTGATAAATGGGTTGGAGAAGTTGTTTCACTTCTAGGGCTTCCTCTAGGGGTAAAGGTAATAAGCCCAAATGGTCTAAACAGGATTTGCCGTCAGTGGGGGGAACGATTAAAACTAATTCTGGATCTAAGGGTTCATCGTAGTGCCAGAAGGTGGCAAAGTCAGGTTCAGAATCGGGGGATTGAGCGGCTGGTTCTGGGAGCGGTAACGCGGTGGTGGGAGCGGTTTCCGGTTGGGACAGTGGGGTATTGTCCTGGGTTTGGCGATTTCGTTGTTCTTGGAGTTCTGCCAAGAGTTGCGTTTTGCTTCGGCCCCGGAGTTGCAACATCACAAAGGGATCACTACTCAGGCGATCGCCAATTTGATAATAAACGGCGGCAATATGTTTACAGGGGTTCGCTTTATCGGGACAGGTACAATAAGAACGAATTTCCGTCAGATTGTAGGGAAACAGATTGAGACCATTTTTGATAAAAACCTGTTCAATAGCAGAGGGCATTTGTCCCGCCAAAAGTTGGGCCGAATAAATGGCTTTTTCGGCGAGGGTTTCCACCACATAATGCCAATCTTCTTCACTAAAAGCCTCTAAATATAACGAGACTTGGTAGGGTTCCACTTCGCTCCCCTGTACCTGAGCCGTAACCTGGGATTGCTCAAATTCCAGGCAGAGAATATGACCCTCCCTGGCGTAGTTTCGCGCCCGCTCTAATCGCTTTTTAAAACGATAGGAGTCTAAGAGTTCAAGCCAGCGTTCGACCCACCATTGGCGGTTTTCGTGGGAATAATCGGTCATAGCCCATCGGTAAAGAAAAAATTGGAACCCCTAACGGAGCGTTCTGCGTCGAGGCTAAATAATGCCCCTGGTTTAGGGAAACCTTTGTTATTATGGCATTTCCGTCTGCCTTTAGGACGGCAAGTTGACTGCATGATGACCGATCCGCAAGCGAAGACTGAGAGTTCTGGGGGACGTTCCCCAGGGGAGCTTTGTCCTAGCCAGGCAACGCCACGACGCAAAAAACGTTGGTATCTGTTAGGGGGACTCACCGGGGCCACAGTGGCTCTAATCGGCAGTGGTTATTGCTACGGACAGTATTTTGTGCAAACCCAGATCGCGCCTCTAGTGGGCCAAGGGTTAGGGGGTTTTCTCAATCGTCCGGTGCAGATTGGCCCGGTTCAAGCCGTTTCCTGGTTTTCCATTCGTTTTGGCCCCAGTGAATTAGGCGCAACACCGCAAGATCCGGATCGCGTGACGATGGCCGGGTTAGAAATTACCTTTAATCCCTGGGACTATCTGGCCCAACGCCAATTATTCATCCAGGCAACGGCCATCCAACCCAAAGCCTATTTGGAACAGGGACAAAAAGGGGAATGGCTGAGAACGCATTTGGCTACGATTCATCCGGATTTTCCCATTCATCTCCAGACTTTAACCTTCAAACAAGCGGATATTACCCTGGTCACTCGTAATCATCAGGGAAAACTTAAACCGGCTGTTCCGGTTTTTCTCGAACACGGTTTCCTGGATTTTCGAGAGTTATCCACCCGGCAACGTTTACCCTTTGCTCTACGGGGTCAGTTGGCAAAACAGGGGGAATTGGCACTGAAAGGGGTCTGGGAACCCCATCCTCAAAACTTTACCCTGGCTCTCCGGGGTCAGGATCTACCGGCGATCGCCGTGACCCAATTATTACCGTTACCGCTACCGTTGACCCAGGGAACCCTCTCCGCCAACTTGGATGTGACCATTCGCCAACAACGTTTAACGGCGGTGCAAGGAGTCGCCCAGGTGCAGGGGGTAAAGACCCAGTTAGCGGTTTTGCCCAAACCCTTAACCCAGATTCAGGGCCCCCTCCGATTTCGCGGCACAACGATTTTTTTAGAACAGGTGACCGGAAAATTAGGCCCGCTTGCGGCCCAGGCGATCGGTCAATTTGATTGGCAAAAGGGCTATGACCTAACGATTAATGCGCCCCGCTTGGCTCTGACAGACCTCCGCAAAACCCTGCAAATGCCTTTGGCAGACTTACCGTTACAGGGGCAAATTACCAGTCAACTGCGGATTAAAGGTTCCCTCACCCATCCCCAAATTACCGCCACCCTCCAGAATCAGAGTCCGATCCAGATTGAACGGTTTCGCCTCTCCCGTTTGGCCGCCACCCTGGCCCTCGACCATCACAATATTCAGGTTAAACAACTGCAAGTCTCTCTTACCGATGGGGGACACCTAACGGCGATCGGCACGCTCCTCGGCCAGCAAAAACGGCAAAAACTGACCTTAGTGGGCTTTACAGGAACCCTCCGGGGTCAAGACTTCGATCTCAAGCAACTCGCCCAATACTATCCGGTATCTTTCCCCCTAGGCTCAACCCCAATCGCTGGGCAGACTCAAATCTTGGCGAATTGGTCAAATCC
>JAYKIP010000223.1:0-6636 GCA_035286205.1 Merismopediaceae cyanobacterium | reverse complement strand
TTACCCAACCGGAATTTAATCCCCAAACGGCGGAAGTGATCGCCAAACAATTAGGGATCAAAGTGATTCCCATTAGTGCTTTATCCGGGGACTGGAAAAATAATTTACAGCAAGTCACCAAAATCCTTGCCGAAAATCTCTAGTGTTTGATGCCTCTCCTTTTTATTCCTCCACCTTTGATTAGCCATGTACACCCTTGAAGCCTCTTCGACTACTCTGCCGGGGGTAACGCCCTGGGAAGTGATTTCGGTTCGCCAGTTGTGGGCCTATTACGGTCGAGAGGTGGTCTTAGAAAATATTAATTTATCCGTAAAAGAACGGGATTTTGTGGGGATTATTGGCCCCAATGGTGGCGGCAAAACGACATTCTTAAAAGTGTTGTTAGGACTCCATCCCATCGCCTCTGGAGAAGTTAAAATCCTGGGTCAGCCGGTACAGCAGGGGAGAAGAGCCATTGGTTATGTGCCGCAGTTGTTGGATTATGACCGGGCCTTTCCCATTACGGTGTGGGATGTGGTGGCCCTGGGACGGCTGGGGAAAGCGTCATTATTTCGTCCCTATTCTCCCAGGGATAAGGAAATCATTGCGGAAGTATTGGAACGGGTGGATCTTTACTCCCTACGACATCGGGCGATCGGACAATTATCGGGGGGTCAACGGCAACGGGTCTATATTGCGCGGGCGTTGGCTACGGAACCCCAAATTTTAATTTTGGATGAACCGACAGCCAGTATTGATCCCCAATTTCGTACCCATATTTATCAATTACTGGAAACCCTTAATCAAACCTTAACGATTATGATGATTTCCCATGATGTGGGGGCGATCGCCCGGTATGTGAAGAGTATTGGCTGTTTAAATCGGCGGTTATATTATCATCATAGTAAATTGATCACCCCCGAAATGTTGGAGGAAGTTTATCACTGTCCGGTGGATTTGCTGACGGGCATTGAATCGGGTTAATGACAGCTAAATTAATGGCTATCGCTGGCTCGACGTACTTGAAAACAACACCATTCCTGACGCTTCCAGAGGGCCGCTACTTCCCAATCATTCTGCTCTAGGGCAGAGGCGATCGCCTGGGTCTGCTCCAATAAAATACCACTGAGAATGGCCCAGCCCTGGGGTTTAATCAAGGCCGAAAATTGCGGTAGAAGTTCAATAATGACATCGGCTAAAATATTACAGACAATACCATCTACCTTATCGGGTAAAACTTCCAATAATTCCGTAACACTGCCCTGGTTAATCACTAAATAATCAGGATGAATTTGGTTTAAGTGGCGATTGGCTCTGGCGGATTCCACCGCGAGGGGATCGTTATCTACCGCATAAACTTTATGAGCTCCTAGAAGTAAAGCCCCAATGGAAAGAATCCCCGACCCGCAACCAATATCGGCAATGACGACTTCCTCGGTCACGGTGGTTAAACGCATTTCTAGGGATTCTAAACACAGTTGGGTCGTGGCATGGGTTCCGGTGCCAAAGGCTACCCCTGGGTCAAGTCGTAATACTAACCGCTCACAGTTATCTGGGGGGGTTAACCAAGCGGGACAAATTAAAAAGCGATCGCCAATTTCCGTGGGTTGCCAATGTTTTTTCCAACTACTGGCCCAGTCCTCCTCTTCAATTAATCGCCAGCGCATGAGGGGTTGAGGCAAATTTACCAACAACGCATCCTGGTAAATCCAGAGGGACAAAGCCGCTAAGTCCAAGAGTTGCACTTTAATTTGGGGAATGTAAGCCCGGATTAAGAGCGATTGCCCCTTGGGTTCTGTGGCCGTACCGGAGCAACCGAACTTCTCTAACCGCCAAAACAGAGTTTCCTCTAAACTGGGGTGAGCCAAAATTTTAATTTCCCACCAACTACTGGCCATAGGCACAAGGGATCACAATAAAGGGATCACAATAAAGGTCAAACAGGGAGACAAGCGGCGATCGCTTGGGACTGAGCGAAAAGTTTAGCCTGCTAAAGCTTCACCGTATAGGCATCTCGAATCCCATCTACCTTAATGATTTCCGAGAGTAACCCTTCCGGTAACGGATCATCTAAACTGAGGGCCATCACCGCATCCCCGCGTACAATTTTGCGACCGACTTGCATACTGGCAATATTGACATTGAAACTGCCCAGCAGGGAACCAATTTTCCCAATGATGCCCGGCATATCGCGGTGCAAGGTAAACAACATATAGTTGCTAGGCGGTACGTTGATCGGAAACTCATCCACATCGGTAATGCGAATTTCCCCATTACTTAACAAGACCCCCGTGGCCGAATGTTCGCCCGCCGAGCCGATCGCCTTGAGATGGAGAGACCCCGAATAATCATGGATAGAAGCATCACGGGTTTCAATCACCCGAATCCCCCGTTCCTTGGCTTCAATGGCCGCATTCACATAATTGACCCGCTCCCGCAAGGCTTGGGACAGTAACCCCTTAATCGCCGCGATGACAATGGGTTGAGCCGTATTGCTGGCCAAATCCCCCTGTAATTGCACCGTTAACTGTTCGATCCGGCCCCCGGCTAATTGCCCCACCAGGGTTCCCAGGGTTTCGGCTAACCGCAGATAGGGACGTAATTTTTCCATCACATCGGGGGTTAAACCCGGAATATTCACGGCCGATCGCGCCGGTAACCCCAACAGCACATCCCGAATTTGTTCGGCCACATCAATAGAAACGTTCACCTGGGCTTCAGCAGTCGAGGCTCCGAGGTGGGGAGTCAAAATCACATTATTTAATTCCCGCAGAGGCGATTCTCCCAACGGTTCTTCGGCAAACACATCCAGGGCCGCCCCAGCAATCTGGCCATTTTTCAAGGCTTCATACAAAGCCGCTTCATCAATTACGCCGCCCCTGGCACAGTTAATGATCCGCATCGTGGGCTTCATTTTGGCCAAGGTCGTGGCATTAATTAAATTCGCGGTTTCGGGAGTCTTGGGAATGTGTAGGGTCAAGAAATCCGATTCTGCAAAGAGAAAATCTAAATCTACCAGGGTGCAACCCAGTTGATCAGCGCGTTCTTTAGAAATAAAGGGATCATAGGCTAATAATTTCATGCCCAAAGCCTTGGCCACACTGGCCACATGGGAACCGATTTTGCCTAAACCGACGACCCCTAGGGTTTTCTTATAGACTTCTGTGCCGACATAGCTTTTTCTATCCCATTTTTTCGCTTTAACCGATTGATTAGCATCCGGGACATGGCGGGCTAGGGCCATCATCATAGCGATCGCGTGTTCAGCCGCCGCAATGGTATTGCCTTCCGGGGAGTTGACCACCACAATCCCTTGACGAGTCGCCGCAGGAACATCAATATTATCTACCCCGACCCCGGCTCGGCCAATAATTTTTAACTGGGTTCCGGCTTCGATAATCGGTTTGGTGACTTTCGTGCCAGAGCGGAGCATTAAGGCATCATATTCAGGAATAATTTTCACCAGTTCTGCTTCGGGAAGACCTGTTTTAATATCAACCTGGGCAACTTGCTTCAGAATATCAATACCGACTTGATCAATGGGATCGGAAACGAGAATTTTTGCCATAGCCTTTAGAGAGAGGATCAATTAAGGCAACTGCCCTGTTCAAACCATCCGGACAATCTTGGTTACTGAGGAAAGGGGGTCTAGCTGCCGTAGCTTATTTTAACGGTATTTTGCGATCGCCGCTCATCCGGCGGCCGAGGTTTCTTAACCCAGGCGGTATAATAGAAGACCCCACTGTTCAAAATTGCCCAAAATTATTAAAGTCCCCATGTCCCTTGCAACTCGTCGTTACCACATCACTACCTTTGGCTGTCAGATGAATAAGGCTGACTCAGAACGGATGGCGGGCGTGCTAGAAGACCTGGGCATGGAATGGTCAGAAGACCCCAACCAAGCGGATCTAATTCTCTACAATACCTGCACCATCCGCGACAATGCCGAACAAAAAGTTTATTCCTATCTCGGTCGCCAAGCCAAACGCAAACAGGAGCAACCCGATTTAACCCTGATCGTTGCCGGGTGTGTGGCCCAACAGGAAGGGGAACAGTTATTGCGCCGTGTCCCGGAATTGGATTTGGTCATGGGGCCGCAACATGCCAATCGCCTAGGGGAGTTACTGGAACAGGTTTTCACCGGTCAGCAGGTGGTAGCGACAGAAGCCGTGCATATCATGGAGGATATTACCAAACCCCGCCGGGATAGCCAGGTCACAGCCTGGGTGAATATTATCTACGGTTGCAATGAACGCTGTACCTATTGTGTCGTGCCGAATGTGCGGGGTGAAGAACAATCCCGTACCCCAGAAGCCATCCGGGCAGAAATGGAAATGTTGGGTCGCCAGGGTTATAAAGAAGTAACGTTATTGGGACAAAACATTGATGCCTATGGCCGGGATTTGCCGGGGGTTACGCCATCGGGTCGCCACCTGCATACTCTGACCGATCTCCTGTATTTTGTCCATGACGTACCTGGGATTGAACGGTTGCGCTTTGCCACTAGCCATCCCCGTTATTTTACAGAACGGTTAATCAAAGCCTGTCAGGAATTGCCCAAGGTCTGTGAGCATTTTCATATTCCCTTTCAATCCGGGGACAATGATATTTTAAAGGCTATGAAACGGGGTTATACGGTGGAGAAATATCGGCAAATTATTGACAAAATTCGTTTTTATATGCCCGATGCGGCCATTAGTGCGGATGTTATTGTCGGTTTCCCCGGAGAAACGGAAGCCCAGTTTGAAAATACCCTGAAATTAGTGGAAGAGATTGGCTTTGATCAACTGAATACGGCGGCCTATTCTCCCCGCCCCGGTACGCCCGCCGCCCTCTGGAACAATCAATTAAGTGAAGAAATTAAAGGCGATCGCCTCCAACGCTTAAATCATCTGGTGGCCACCAAGGCCGCGGAACGGTCACAACGTTACCAAGGACGAGTGGAAGAAATTTTAGTGGAAGACCAAAATCCCAAAAACCCTCAGCAAGTCCTAGGCCGCACCAGGGGCAACCGTTTAACCTTTTGTGACGGCAATATTGAAGACCTGCGGGGACAATTAGTAAAGGTAAAAATTACCGAAGTTCGAGCCTTTAGCTTAACAGGAGAAAACCTAGGGATTTAGTATTCAAGTCCGATCATCTGTGGGTGTGGAGACTCCAGCAAGATGGCCTCGAAAACTCTATAAAATAATCACAGCCCCCTAGCAAAAGGACAATTTATGGCAACCACCGCCGACGACGTATGGGAAATCCTAGCAGAGATTACGAGGAAACAGGCCGAACTGACGGCTTCTCAACAGGAAACTGACCGACAACTCAAGGAACAAGCCCAAAAAACTGACCGAGAAATTCGCCAGGTCAATCGAGAACTGGGCAATTTGGGAGGTAAATGGGGGCGTTTTGTGGAGAATATGGTAGCCCCCGCCTGTGAAACCCTCTTTTTAAAACGAGGCATTCCCGTTCATCAAGTCAGCCAACGGGTTAAAAAACGTTTAGAGGGGCAAACCCTGGAAATTGATATTCTTGTCACCAATGAAAATCATGTGTTAGTGGTGGAAGTCAAAAGTAGCTTAGGGGTAGGGGATGTCAAGGCATTAAGCGCGGATTTGTCTCTATTTCGCCAATTTTTTCCGGAATATGCCCACAAAGAACTCTATGGAGCGGTTGCAGGCATTGAAATTGAAGAGGGAGCCGACAAGTATGCCTATCGTCAAGGTTTATTTGTGTTAGCTCAGGCGGGAGAAACCGTTGCCATTTTAAACAATGACGATTTTCAACCGAAAAGTTGGTAGGGTTTAGCTTAAAGGGGTGAGGGCGATCGCCGATTGTATCTTACATTTTTTTAATTTGTTATTACCAACGTACCTGGGAATAGGCGGCTTCTGAAATGGTGGGAATTTCTGCATAACGTCCCAGGGCGGATTGAATAATACTATAGAAACTACCCACTAAAGCGGCTAAAAATGCAAAATTATAAAGGGTTTCCGTGAGTAGTTGAATGCCTAGATTATTAAAGACAAACTGCATAATTAAGCCAAAGAGCGATAACAAAATCCCTAGGAGAATAGATTGCATCGCATTAAAACGAATAAAATGGGAGATACGGTCATTGCGGACAATGGCAAAGAACATGACGAGAAAAATAATAAACGAGCCAAAGGGGAACTGATAATAAAAACTCAGTAAGGGAGCGAGGGGCAAATAAAGAAATCCTAAGGCCGGGAATTGAGCAAATAAAAATTGACCAAACATAAACGCATCTAATAGGGGAATAATATACATAAATGCCCCAAAAATGCGGTCTTTGACATCAGCGGAATTCGGTAAGGCCATAACTAAAATATCCTAAGAGGTATCGGGAATATCAGGAAAACTCAGTCAATTTATCAAGCAGATTAACTAAATAAATTAGTTAAGCCAAAAGGTTATTGACCGCCAAACTGTTCTTTCAAGAGGTCATCGTGATCGTCGGCAATGGTAGCCACCAGGGTAATGGCTCGCGAAATTTCCCCTGGAGATAGATCGGCAACGGGGCACTGGTATCGTCTGAGTAAATCCGCAAAGACTTACAGTATAAGACTTAGAGGAAACGAAAAAATCATTAAAGACTTAACATAGCCCCGTTTTACTCTACTATTATTATTGTCATAACATCAA
>JAYKIP010000222.1:0-4250 GCA_035286205.1 Merismopediaceae cyanobacterium | reverse complement strand
GTGGCGATCGCCCGCAACAATCAAGTCTATTTAAGTCAACATATTGGGAATTTAAGTAATACTTTAAGTTATCAAGCTTTTTTAAAAACAATTAACAGCCTTCAAAATTTATACGAATTAACACCTGAAATTATTGCGAGAGATTTACATCCCCATTATCGCTCCAGCCATTACGCTCAAACCCAAAATTTACCGATTCATACTGTCCAACATCACTATGCCCATATTCTGTCAGTGATAGCTGAACATCAATTAGAGTTTCCTGTATTAGGGGTTGCCTGGGATGGGACGGGTTATGGTTTAGATGGCACTATTTGGGGGGGCGAATTTTTATGGGTTTCTGCTCACCATTGGCAAAGAGTCGCCTATTTAAAACCCTTTCCTTTAATCGGCGGAGAAGCGGCCATTAAAGAACCGAGGAGAATCGCTTTCAGTTTATTGCAATCGGCTCAGATTCCGCTACCTCAAAGCCTTCAAGATTATTTTTCTGAACAAGAACTCAGTTTATTTTCCCAATTATTAGCCCGCTCAGTCAATTGCCCGTTGACCTCTAGTATGGGACGTTTATTTGATGGCGTTGCCGCCCTATTAGGGTTGTATCCGATTGCTTCCTTTGAAGGACAAGCCGCGATCGCCCTAGAATCTTTAGCAATACCATTAGTCATGGAAAATCATGATCCCAATTTACAAGATAAATTAGAAAAAGATGTAGAATCTTATTGTTTTGGTTTAGAAAAAGATGCTGATGGTCACTGGCAAATTGATTGGCAACCCGTCATGCAAAATATTCTTGAGGATTTAAGTAACTCAGAGACTCAATCCAAGATTGCTCTTAAATTTCATCACAGTTTAGTGGTGTTAATTCAACAGATGAGTCAAATTCTGAATCTCCAAAATATTGCTTTAGGGGGTGGCTGTTTCCAGAATGCTTATTTATTAACCAGAAGCATTCAAACCCTAAGCCAAGAAAACATAAAAGTAGCTTGGCCTCAGCAAATTCCCGTTAATGATGGGGGGATCGCCCTCGGCCAAATTTTCGCTACCCAATTAATGCGTTAAGTGAAGTATTAGGTTGAATATTAAGTTGAGCTTAAACTTGCTTGAGTAAGGTTTGTAATTCATCCGTTGTTAGTCTTGGCCCATAGCAAGTTACAATTTTGGCCGCACACAGAGACGCTAATTTACCCGCTTTTTCATAGCTAAATCCCTGGGTTAAACCATACAGAAACGCTCCCGCATACATATCCCCGGCTCCCACCGTATCAATAGCCTGAACAGGATTAGTGGGAATCTCCAATAAATTTTCGCCATCAAAAATGACGGAACCTTTGGCTCCCTGGGTAATGGCAAATCCTTTGGCTAACGTCTTAAAATAGGCGATCGCCGTGGCTAAATCCTCCGTTTCAGCTAAGGTGGTGGCTTCCGCTTCATTAGCAAATAAAAAATTGACCCCCGTTCCGATCATTTCCAATAAACCGGTCCGAAAAAACTTAGCCATATTCGGATCAGATAACGAGAAACTGGTTTTTACGCCCGAAGCTTCGGCGATCGCCTTGGCCTTAATTGCCGCCGCTTTGCCCGTCTCTGAAGTTACTAAATACCCTTCTAAATAAAGATATTCCGAATTTTGAATGGCCCCCGGCACTAATTCCTTTTCTGACAAATTGGCCGTAATACCTAAAAAAGTATTCATCGTGCGATCAGCATCCGGTGTAATCAACACCAAGCACTTTCCCGTTTTGCCCTCCTCTGTTTCATCGTGGGAATTGGTCGCTAAGCCACAGGCCTGTAAATCTTGCAAATAAAAAAGACCGGTTTCATCCTTTGCCACCTTACAAGAATAAAAACCCTTACCCCCCAACTGACTCAACGCAACCATTGTATTAGCCGCCGATCCGCCCCCCGTTTGCTTCCCCCGTTGATGGTGTAATTGAGCAATTAATTCATTTTCTCGCTCCTCATCCACTAGGGTCATCACCCCCTTATCAATCCCTAACTGTTGTAGCTGTTCAGCCGTAACTTCAAACTCCATATCTACTAGGGCATTTCCTAACCCGTAAACATCGTATTGGCGACCCATAATGACCTCATTAGCTCGGAATATAACGCCTGTCATCTTAGTCGAGAATGGCCTCCAAGACAATTTTAGATTTAATTTTGGTGTTTTTTACCATTATATTTTTACAAAAAAGAGAGTTTTTTAGAAGCAATTGAAGTCAACCAAGAACAAAGAAAAAGCCGTTGGTTCTCAAGGTAGAGATAGTTTAAACGAGGACTAAAGACTATCAGGGTCAACGCCCAATTCCCGCAGTTTAGCGGCGAGATTCTCCGCTCGTAGGCGTTCCTGTTCAGCCCGTAGCTGTTCTTGATTAGCCCGTAGATATTCCTGATTAGCCCGTAGCTGTTCTTGATCAGCTCGTAGGCGTTCTTGTTCCATCTGTTGACGCTCTTGTTGGGCTAACTCTTTACCCGTAGGGAGAATTTGCCCCTCTAAGGTCGCCCACCGTAACCAAACCGTTTCCACACCGCGATAGACCCCTGACCAACGCACCAGGGCTAAACCAAGAGCATCACTGATGAACCAGCCATGCTCATGCAATTCTTTGGGTTGATATTGACCATGAACCAGCGTAAAACCGGCAAAGTCTTCCGGTTGCCAAGGGTCATACCAGTAGTATTCACTGACCCGCATTTTGTCTTGATAAACCGCTTTCTTTGTCGTTTTATCGTAGGAAGCCGTACTGTCCGAGAGAAGTTCAATAATTACATCAGGAGCCTTTTCTTCCTGCCAAACCACCCAGGATTTTCGTTCTTGCTTCGGCACACCCGTAACCGCAAAAAAATCAGGGCCTTTGAAATCTTGAGACTTAATTTGGGCTTGACTAAAATAGATAAACATATTGCCGCCCACATAGCCATCTTCCCGTTGCTCTAGCCAAGTATCTAACCCTTCAATCAGCAGATCCATTTGCATTTTGTGACGCTGAGTTTCCATGGTTCCGTTGTCGTCGGAGGGGAGTTGATCTTGATCGGGAAGGATTAACTCTAAAGGAGGAGCGGGAACAATTAAGGTTGGCATGGTCTTCACCCACTAAGCGTTGATCACAGCCGTAATTATAGACAATCCACTACTTTAAGTCATCGTAACTGAATGGGCTTGACGTTTTAGGTAAAACTCTGCGCTAACCAGACAAACCAAGGTTAACAAGAGACTGGCGATCGCCCCATAACTTTTCCAAGACAACGGCGGCATGAAACCCAATGAATTTAAGTTTAAGGGAAAAAGTCAGGATTAAGAATTTGATCAACAGCAAAGGGGCAACTTTGAGGAAAGACATCTTGTGGAAGCTCTGTTTTTTTAATGACTTGCTTTTTGGCCTTAGCGTAAATAAAGTCAATTTCAGACAAAAAGTAATTATAAAGTGTTTTAGACTTTAAAAGTAACTCCAATTCAAAACGAAAATTATCAATTTCGGCGGCCCAGCCTTTAGCACAGTAGTTTTTTTCAGATTCCCAGTAAGCGTAGAGTAGTAGGTGAATGAGTAACTGCCGTAGATAACTATCAACTTTATTCCTTTGCTCTTTCCCCAAGTCTTCTAATTCCTCTACAAGATTTTCGTAATCTAATTGATCGAATTGCTTTTGTTTTAGCTGACTTGTTGTCACAGTTATCCAGGCTAAATAATCTGACTCATAGAGTTGTTTGATTTCAGCAATAGAATTCATAAATTTTAACTTTTGACAAGCAATTGTGTCTGGAATTTACCATGAAAATAAATGCTGAATTGATAAATCTATCGTAGGAAAAGTTTGAGTTTTAATAACTCCCTCAGACACAATTTTAGTGGTTTGGTAATCTCCGTCTTTGGGATTTAGAAAAATATGAACTTGACGATTGTTAATATCTGCGACCCAATATTCTATTATGCCATCTTGAGCATAAATTTTTCTTTTATCATTAAGATCATAATTTAGAGTTTTATTAGAGATTTCAATTAACCAAAAAATATCTTCAGGAAAAGGATGATGATGCTTATAGTCAGTGGGGGAAAGTTTTACGATCGCTAAATCAGGTTCGGGTTCAGAGTTTGTTAGGGTGATAGGATGCGCTTCAATGACTCGTGCTAACCTCTTCAAAGCTTGACGAAGATAATCTGAACTACTTCTTGTAACGTAGCTATGCAATGGACTTTCTGGTGACATCTCGATTAACTCTCCGTCCAACAATTCAACTTTCTTTTTGCATAATA
>JAYKIP010000221.1:0-14029 GCA_035286205.1 Merismopediaceae cyanobacterium | reverse complement strand
ACCTTGAGAGACAAGTCAATCGTCTGGGCCTGATCGGCTTTCGGGGTAACGTTTTGCAGGAATCCGAGCAAGGGAACCTGTTGCCCAATTTTATTGGCCAGAGCCGCCGTCCCTAACGCACTCCCGGCACTGTCAATGGTTTGATAAAGCCAAAGGGCATTTTGATACCCCTGGGACTTATCGTTAAAGAGATATACTGCGCGATCGCCGATCTGCTGAATGAGACTTTCATCGGTTTCGCCGGTAATGGTCTTAATGGTATTGGTAAAGCCGACTAGATTCTGCCATTCGCCAGGCACGAAAAAATCTAAAGCGTTGAGGGATTTCACCGTTAAATTATCGGTGGGTAATTGATCCACTAACTCAAAAATAGGTTTACTCATGGGAAGTTAGAAAGAAGTTAGAAAAATGAAAGTGATGAAGAAAACAAAAAGGATTACTTCAGGCGGGCCAGTCCCTCTAAATTAAATTTCCCCAGCCAGACCTGACGATCATCGGCCGTAAACGCGGGATCACGGGATTGCACCTTTACCTGGTAGCGATCGCCCACCAAAACCGCCGTGGCCGTAGAACCTTGCTGTACTGCCGGAAACCCCTGGATTTGTAGGGAACTTTGCTGAAATTTCGTCGCGGCACTGGGATTATTCACCGTATCAGAAATCGAGAGCATGGCCACATCCTTCCCGGCTTTTTTGAGTTTGGCCTCGGCAAACCCTTTTTTCTCCTGGGTATAAACCCGGTCATAACCTTCACCGGACGGAGGGAAAAATCGGTTAAAGTCACTCCCCTGGCTCGATTCCTTAACAACCGCTGAGGCCCCTTTTTGGGTACTGGCCTGTTGGGCTTGGTCAAAGCGGGAGGGAGGTTGGGGGGCACAGGCCACCAGGGAAACGATCAAAAGAAGGGGCAAAATCCCCCAGGAAACGATTCGTTGCCAATACTTAACCATCGTGTTCTAATCGTTTTTTAACTGAAATCGTTGAAGAATTTTGATCGGAGTTAACCAATCAATGCTTTCTCGCATTATAGTCTGAGGGTGATAGGCTGACCGAACAAAATTACCGATTGATTAACTAGGGCGATCGCCACTCAAGGCCCCGACCGGCCATCTCGAAACCCAGAGCCTACCGTCATTAGGATTTTTTTGACCCCAGACCGGCAACCAGTCGGCGTGATTCTCCGCATCCCCTGAGACAAAAGTTTACAAAAGTTCCGTAAAAATTCCCTTGGGGGATAGCGATCAGACCTTGCACAATTAAGGACAAGAAGCCGTTGACAGATTCACGGTAAAATGTTGCTCAAGGGTCATTAGCCAAGCCAAGTTAATGATGAATTGCTCCTTTGCCATGACTTGAGGGCATAGCGATACTTTATTGGTTAAACGCTTATGTTTGCCCTTTCTCCGCCTCCCTGGGTTTCGTCTTCCATGGTTTTCACGGCTAACCTCCTCCATTTAATTCGCACAACCCCAGAGCTAGAACAATTACCCCAGCGATTGGTTGACTTAATGGGGCAGGAATGGACAGTCGAAATCGGTTGTTTGGTCATGGGTTATCCTGGCGAGCATCCCCACCAGGCTCTGGCCTGGACACCGGCGGAGGTGGTTCCCCTCAATTTATCCTCGCGGTTCTGGCGACAGGGTTGGGTTAAACGTTTACAGCAGGAGCCTTATCCCCTGGTTTTACCCCCTGGTGTGTCAGCGACGGATTCCCAGGGAGCAACGGGCGGTAAACGCTGGAAACTCAGTCATCATCTGGCGATCGCCTCCGGGATCGGGATGTGTACGGTCTTTCAAGGTCGAGTCAATGGAGCCTTGATTTTAGGGTCAGCCGAAATGCGTTCCTGGTCAGCCAGTCAAATTGAAGCCCTGGCCCAATGTCAGGAGGCCCTGGCGATCGCCCATCATTTTTATCTCACCCGCCCCCAATCCCCCCCTCACCTCATCCCCCCCGCGCCCCATCTCCCTATCTCCCCCTCCTCGAATCCCCCTTCTCGTCCCCTCAGCAAAGAGGACAACCCTATCTTCAAACTCTGGTATGATGCCACCCATCAACAACTCGAACAACAACGGCAAAGCCAGGATCAACTGATTCATAATATCGTCACCATTATGAGTGACCAGACCCGTAACCCCTTAGCCATTATTCGGATGGGCATAGAAATGTTGCGGAAACGTCCCCCTTCCCCCGAAGACCTACAAAATCGCCTGGCGGTGATCGAACGGGAATGGCATAAACTCAACGAAATTAACGAGAAAATTTTAAAATTACGCACCGTTAAATTTGACCATACCAGTCTCTTTTTCCAATCCATTGATCCGATTCAGTTTTGCCAGTCATTTTTCCAAGACTATCAAGCCCAGGGATTGGTGTTGAGTTCCCATCCCTCCCTACCGGTCGAGTTGCAAATCCCCGATGCGTTGCCCCCCTGGAAAATAGATGTACAATATTTCACCCAAATTTTGCAGGAATTGGTGATCAATGCGGAAAAATTTAGCGTGCCGTCCCATCCCTTAAAAATTCTGCTCCGGGAAAAAACAGTGCTAGGGGTTCCCAGTCTAGAAATTAGCTGTCAGAATGAGACGGTCTCTGTGGACTCCAAAAATCTGAAATATTGGTTTGATCCCTTTTACCGCGAACAACGGGTGATTGATACGGCAATTCCGGGGATCGGTCTGGGGTTAAGTATTGCCAAAAGTCTGGTGGAACAACTCAATGGTACGATAGAAGTCACTTGTGAGCCAACAACCGATGAGGAGCAGTCCCTAATTTGTTTTAGCCTGACATTTCCCCTGGAAAATGGTGTGCGGTTGCCCGTTTGAGCATTCCCTGAGCTTCGATGATCCCTAACTCCATTCCTCCCCAATTTTGGTCGGCGGCTTCTCCCCTCCAGCGACAATTCCAGATTCTACGATTTACCCTGACCCTCGGCTGGCTTCTGGCCTGGGATCACCTCCGGGGTCGTCATTCTGCCCGCCATCATCAACGACGCGCCCAGTGGTTAATTGAACAGTTACTGACCCTAGGCCCGACCTTTATTAAAATCGGCCAATCCCTTTCCACCCGTCCCGATCTCATTCCCCCGCAATATACCGAAGCTCTCAGTCAACTGCAAGATCAGGTTCCGCCCTTTGATTCCCAAGAGGCGATCGCCGTTATTGAAACGGAATTAAATCAGCCCCTAGAGCAACTGTTTCGGGAATTTCACCCGGTGCCCCTGGCTTCGGCCAGTTTAGGTCAGGTCTATCGCGCCCAATTACCGACCGGGGAAAAGGTGGTGATCAAAGTGCAACGCCCCGATTTAGAAAGTCTATTAAATCTCGATTTTGAAGTGTTGCATCAATGCCTACGGTTGGGTAAGCGTTGGTTGCCGGGTTTTAAAGCTTTTACAAAAAAATACGAAATAGAAGCCATTTATCAGGAATTTTTTACCCTACTATTTTCAGAAATTGACTATATCCACGAAGGCAAAAATGCCGATCGCTTTCGCCAAAACTTTCAAGATTATCCCAGGGTTAAAGTTCCCTTTGTTTATTGGGACTATACCACCCGTAAAGTGTTGACCCTTGAATATTTACCGGGGATCAAAGTAGATGACCGGCCTCGATTATTAGCGGCGGGTATTAATTTAGATTTGGTCATTCAAACGGGGATTTGTTCCTATCTTAAGCAATTATTATTAGACGGTTTTTTCCAGTCCGATCCCCATCCCGGTAACATGGCGGTGAATGAACTAGGGGAATTAATTTTTTATGATTTTGGTACGATGGCCGAAGTTAAAATTCTGGCTAAAGACCAGATGGTAAAAACTTTTTTAGCAATTTTACAAAAAGACGGCGAGAAAATCCTAGAAATGCTGATTTATATGGGATTAATTGAACCCGTTCGGGATATGAGTGCCGTAAAAAGAATTGTTAATTTCTTATTAGAAAACTTTCGAGAAAAACCGGTGGATGTACGAGCCTTTGATCAAATTAGTGAAGAAGTTTATCAAATGTTTCAACAGCAACCTTTTCGCCTACCGCCCCAAATGACCTTTATTTTAAAATCCATTGGCACTTTAGACGGTATCGCCCGCGCCCTCGATCCCCAGTATAATTTAATTGCCGCCAGTCAACCCTTTATTCAAAGTATTGCGGAGTCCACGCCCCGCGCTTCCTGGTTGCTCACCTTGACCCAACAAATTCAACAATTATTTATGGAACAATGGCAGAAAAATCGTCGTAGCGATCGCTTTTGGCAGGAGTTAGAAGGCAAGATTGAACGGGGGGAATTACAATTTCGGGTTCGTTCCCTAGAAGGCGATCGCCTGTTAAAACGGATTCAGCTGGCGATCAAGAGTTTAATTTATGCCTGTTTAACGGGGTTTACCCTGTTATCCTCTGTACTTTTGATTTCTACCCCCTATGCGTCCTGGGTAATGTTTGGTTTTGGCTTAACGGGGTTATGGAGTTTATTTTTGTTCCAATGTTTACTGAAATTAGCCATTCAAGAACGCATTGATCGTCGTCTGGAAAAATAAGACCCACTTAAAGGCTCAAAGGATTCTGTGAGCAACTGCCGCAAAACTTACCGACAAGGATTCACCAAAAAGAGTTTTAAAAGCACCACTTGTAACGCCAAAATTCCCAAAACCAATAACGCTAACATAGACCAATAACGCTTGAGCAATTTCCCCAAAACTTTCCCTAAGACTTCCGTTAGGGCCTGTTCCATCATGTCATTGGTCATTTCCTGGTAGAGCATCGCCTGTAAACGATTATGAATATTTTCGTTGGTTTTACGACCGATAGTTTCCCAACGATGGTTCAAGGCAGTTTCAACTTTTTCGAGGGGATTTTCCATTATTTTATGCTTGTAATCTGGGATTTGCTTAACCGGATTTCTCCAAAAAGTCCTAAAAATAGAGGGCTAGGCCCCCTACTTCTTAAGAACGTCGCCGCATCCCCTTCGTCAGATAGGCTAAAACAAAGGTTAATAGGGCCATCATTGTCCAACGAAAACTATGGGTTGTGCCTAGGACGGTTAACCCAAATAACAAGAGGGCGATCGCCGGTAGTAAACGCCCATTAACGGGTTTTTTCGGGGCCAAGAGATAACGCGATAATCTCATCTTAGTTCATAACTTAGTTCATAACCAAAGCTAAGACTTGGGTGGTTAATTCCTGGGTCACCGGTAAACTATCAATGACCATGGCTAAACACAGCAACATCAGATAAAAAATGGAGAATTTAAACAGCGACCGGGCTAAATCCTTATCCGTCGGGTTTTGTTTTAACTGCCAGGCTTTCACTAAAAATTGATACCCTAAATAAAGGGCGATCGCCGCGTATAAAAGTCCCGAACTGTGTAGAGGATAGACCAACAGCAGGGTTAAGGGAACGACTAAAAGGGTATAAAGCCAAATTTGCTTGACAGTGGTTTCTTCCCCGGCAATGACCGGCAACATCGGGACATTCACCTGGGCATAATCATCTTTAATCATTAACGCTAAAGCCCAGAAATGGGGAGGAGTCCAGAGAAAAATAATGGCAAATAGTAACCAGGGAGTCCAACTTAAATCTCCCGTTACGGCGGCCCAACCTACCAGGGGAGGAATGGAACCGGCCGCTCCCCCAATCACAATATTTTGAGCCGTATGACGTTTCAGCCAATGGGTATAAATCAACATATAGAAGACAATTCCCGATAGGGCCAATAAGCCACTCAAGACATTGACAAATAGGACAAATAAACTAAAGGAAAGAATGCCTAAAATGAGTCCAAATAAAAGGGCATGACGGGGCTGAACGCGACCGGACGGAATGGGACGTTCCCTGGTGCGTAACATTTCATAGTCAATATCTTGATCGTAAATACAGTTAAAGGTTTGAGCCGAAGCCGCCGCTAGGGTTCCCCCTAAGAGAGTCATCAATAATTTGCCTAAATCAATCCGTCCCTCGGAAGCGATCCACATTGAGGCCGCGGTCGTAATTAAAAGTAGAGGAATAATACGCGGTTTAGTTAATTGATAATAGCTTTTCAGGACTGCGGAGAAGTTTTCGTGATGGCGTTCAACTTTAGTCGTAGTAACCATTGTCAATTGTTTAAAAGGTAAAGATTAAATTCAAGGTCTTGGTAATAGGGGCAAAGTCTGGGAGCGATGGGGAAAAGATCCCGGCAAGATACCACTCCCTAGGGGAAGAGATGACTGATTACCCCCTACGAGAGTTCACTGCTCAGACTCAGGGGAGCCGTTAAAACCGCCGGAGAAGGGGCGATCGCCTGGTCACGAATTCCCAAAACCGTTAAAGCCAAGAGGGTGGCCCACAGACTGGCACCGAGGGTATGGTGGGCGATCGTCAGGGGTTCTACTTGTAAATGGAGCTTGAGGGTGGCCACCCCTAACAAAATTTGCCCCGCCACTAACCCCACTGAAATAAAAGCTAATTTCCGTAGGCGAGGATTGAGAGCCGGAGTCCGCCAAGCCAGAAAAGCCGTCAGTAAGACCCCCACTGTGGCGGGAATCACCCCCAATAAATGGCTATGGAGTACCTGACAAAATTGGGCCAAGTTAAGACATTGATGGGCGGCCCACCGGGAACCCACTAAACCACCGAGTAAACACTGTAAGTAAATCATGCCCGTGGTCATCGCACTGATTAACGGTAATTTGCCCGCCGTCCCGTGACTTTGATAGGGAGTCAGACTTAAGGCAATGGTGACTAATGCCCCTAAAAAGAGGAGAGCCGTTCCCAAATGGGCCGTCACAATATCAAACCGCAGAAGTTGTAAAACCGTTAAGCCACCTAAGAGTCCCTGTAAGAGAATTAAGCCCAAGGTGCCCAGGGCCGCCCAGGGAAGCCACCGAGGTAGCGATCGCCGAAACCAAACACTTAACCCCAGCAAACTAACGGTACTTAAGCCAATTAACCCCGCATCGAGCCGGTGAAACCATTCCAAAAAGACCTGTAAATTCATCTGTTGGGTGGGAATCCATTGCCCATAACACAGGGGCCAATCCGGACAAGCTAACCCCGCATTCATCACCCGCGTCGCACTACCCACCGCCATTAACAATACAGTGGCGATCGCCATTTTCCAGACTAGACGACGAATCCAGGTTTGAATCGGGTTACTCTCACTCAGGGGCGATCGAAGAGGCGATTGAAGGGAGGCAGTCATAGGCAGATACCAACAAAAAATTTAAGGGAATGTCAAGGAGAGCCTAGTAAGTCCCAGGGACTCACCCTAAAACCATCCAACATTACCGACCGATTTTAACCAAGAGTTCCGAATCTGGGACGTTCATCCTTAACAACTTCATCAATTCTTTAGATTTCTTTTAGAATTTCCCCCTAGCCGAGGTTCCCCAGGTATGATTAATTGGGGTCTTTCCTTCCTTATCCCCCCATCCCCCCATCTCCCCATCTCCCCATCTCCATCCCCCTGACCCATGATCGCCATTTATCCCGGTAGCTTTGACCCGATTACCTTCGGCCATCTCGATCTGATTGAACGAGGCAGTAGATTATTCGATCAAATCATTGTGGCCGTTCTCTCCAACCCCAGTAAACAACCCCTTTTCACCGTTGAACAACGTTTAGAACAAATTCGGCACAACACCCAACACCTGGGCAACGTCGAAGCCGACAGCTTCCAGGGATTAACCGTCGAATACGCCAAACAGCGTCAAGCCAAAGTGCTACTGCGGGGGCTTAGAGTCCTGTCCGACTTTGAAATGGAATTGCAAATGGCCCACACCAACCAAACCCTTTGGGACGGAATAGAAACTGTCTTTTTGGCTACCACCAAAGAATATAGTTTTCTAAGCAGTAGTATTGTCAAAGAAATCGCCAGGTTCGGTGGTAAAATCTCCCATCTGGTGCCTGAAAATGTAGCCAGAGATCTCTATCTATCCTACAGTTAACATCACGACTAAAAATTCTATTGTTACAACGCTATGGCACGCCGTGAAAATTCTCCGACTGATAGCCCTGACGCTCAAACCATGGTTCGTCGTCGAGTTGTGGATTTTGATATTCAACAGGATTTAGCCCAGTTACAGGAATTAATCTACGAGAGCTTTCATATCCCGGTGTCACCCTGGACAGTCATTGATGAGGGCAAGGTCTTGGATCAAATTGATCTGATCAGTGACCATGTGCCGGAGGCGATCCAGAAGGCCCTGGCGATCCTGGATCAGGAAGAAACCATCATGCGTCAAGCGGAAGATTATGCCCAACGAATTGTCCAACAGGCCCAACAACAGGCGGCCAAAATTTTAGATGAATCGGATCTCCGACGGCAAGCCGAGCAACAGGCCAACCAATACCGTTATCAAGTGCAACAGGAATGTGAAGCCATGCAACGGCAAACCCTGGGGGAACTAGAGCAAATTCGCCAGGTTACAACCCAGGAACTGCAACAGTATCGTCAACAAACCTTGCAGGAATGCCAGGATATTCAACGGGATGCGGACAATTATGCTGATGCGGTGTTAGGACGTTTAGAACAGGATTTGGGACAAATGTTACAGATTGTTAACAATGGTCGTCAACGGCTCTACGAACATTCACCGACCCATCAGGTTGCTCCCAACCCGTCCCCCCCGAATTCCAATCATCCGAATCCGGTTAATACGGCGGCCAGTCCCCGTAAACGTCGTTAGAGGCCCATCAATCGTGATGTTTTTAACCCTGGCTAACGGTTTCCTTGGTTTACTAAAGGGACGACCAGAATGACCATTTTATTAGGATTTGATCCGGGACGGGATAAATGTGGGATTGCGGTGTTAGGAGATCATGCCCAACTACTGTTCCATGAGGTTTTGCCCTCGGAGACGGTATTGGCTAAATTATCCCAGCTTTGTCAACAATTTGGCGTAGCACAGGTGGTGATGGGCAATCAAACGACCTCGAAACAATGGCAAGCTCAGTTAACAACGGTTTTGCCGGAGTCCTTCCCGATCGCCCTGGTGGATGAACGCAATAGTACCCTAGAGGCCCGCGATCGCTATTGGCAAATGTTTCCGCCGAAGGGATTCCAACGATTAATCCCCCAGGGATTGCGAGTGCCGCCCCGGCCGGTGGATGATATTGTGGCGATTTTATTAGTCGAACGCTATCTGGCCGCCCATCGGGAATCGTTCATATCGTAGGAACGCAGGAAAGAACTATGGACTGGTGGAAAACCTTAAAACAAAATACCCTGGCGCGGCTGGGTGCGATTACCCTCTTAAGTTTTTACCTTTTGGTGATCGGGGCGGATTTTTTTGCTCCCTATAATCCCTACCGTTCCCAGGTAGATGGCTCGCTTTTACCGCCAACCCCGATTTATTGGTTTAACCCCCAGGGTCAATGGATTGGGCCTACGGTTTATCCGGTGACCCAAAGTGCCACGAGTCTCAAAACCGGCGATCGCCCCCTGGTGATTGATGACAGTCAACCCTCTCCGGTGAGACTATTCGTCTCCGGTGATCCCTATCAATTTCTACAAATTAAGTTACCCCTGCCTCCCAGTTTTAAAGAAGTGGAAATCTTTCCCGGTTTTACCTGGAATCGTCATCTGTTTGGGGCGATCGGAGCGGGCTATATTAATGTGTTAGGAACCGATGAACAGGGGCGGGATCAATTTAGTCGTCTGCTGTTTGGGGGCCGCATTAGTCTGTTTATTGGTTTAGTGGGTATTGCCATTTCCTTTCCCCTGGGAATGATTATTGGTGGGATTTCCGGCTACTTTGGGGGCTGGTTAGACGCGATTTTAATGCGTTTTGTTGAAGTGTTAATGACCATTCCCGGCATTTATTTATTAGTCGCTCTAGCGGCAGTTTTACCCCCCGGCTTAAGTAGTGCCCAACGTTTTTTATTAATTGTTTTAATTACCTCTTTTATTGGTTGGTCAGGGCTGGCGAGGGTGATTCGGGGTCAAGTGTTATCCCTCAAGGAACAGGAATTTGTGCAAGCGGCTAAGGCGATGGGAGCCACTCCCTGGCGGATTATTACCCGACATATTCTGCCCCAAACCGCTAGTTATATTATTATTTCTGCGACCCTATCGGTTCCTAGTTTTATTGTGTCGGAGTCGGTATTAAGTTTGATTGGGCTAGGCATTCAACAACCCGATCCCAGTTGGGGAAATTTGCTGTCCTTGGGAACCAATGCTTCAATTTTAGTGTTACAACCCTGGCTGGTTTGGCCCCCGGCCTTGTTGATTATCCTCACGGTGCTTTGTTTCAATTTATTGGGGGATGGGTTAAGGGATGCCCTCGATCCCCGCAGTTTAGAATAATTAGAATCAGGAGTCAGGCATTAATGCTTATTACTCGATGATAGGCTCCAGCTATCTCCCGTTCTACCGATCGCCAGCCACAGTAAAGCTCTCAGGACATCCCGAACCGACTTTTCCGGTGCTTCCGATTCGGCCTCGGTGGGAACCGCGATCGGTTTAAGGGCAATGCCCCGACTGCCAAAAATAATTTGCCCCACCAGATAGGCGCGAGTCATGTGATTTTCAGACGTGACCAGATAGACACTCTGAATTTTTTGAGAACGGAACCGATCCGCGAGGGTCGTAAAGTTCGTGACCGTATCCTTGGCGTGGTAGTCCAAATGCAGTCTTTGGGCAGGAACTCCCGCTTTTCTGAAAATCCGTTTGACATAATTTTCGGGACTGCCAGAGGATACCCAGACCGGTAAATGGGGATATTGTTTGGCCAGTTTGGCCGCAAATCGTTCCCGCGCTTCGTGACCCCCTAACACAAAAATGGCCTGGGCCGGTTGCCGAGCCGCTTGCCATTGTTGATAACTCCACCAACTCCCCAGGGCGATCGCCCCCCATAACCACCAGGGAACGCCGCGCTTTTGCTGACGAGCCGGAGCGGTTGCCGTAGAAGCCCAAAAAATTGCACGCAGAACCATAACCCGATTATCCTAGCCCCTCTTGCCCGTCTTCAGGACTTTCTCAGGGCATCTATACGCTCATTATGACGAAAGACTGGGGATTCTGCTCCATCGAACGGGTCTGTTTTAAAGATTAAGTGTCGCGGTAAATAACGCCCTTATGTCACGAAATAAGCAAAATTAATGAAATGGTCAAGACAATAATATTTATCTATTTTAGATTTTCTTTAGATTTTCTTTGTCATTTCTTTATAATCGGGAAATGAGAACTCAAAATTCTCTCTTCATCGGCTAAAAACCTATTTTTTACCAAGTCACAACCAAAAAGTGTATGTCCCTTCGCCATAAATTCTGTTTTTGCCCATTTTTTGTCTAAAATCTTGTATTTTTCCGTGATTGACGCTTCTTTTACAGAACCTTAGCCCCACCCCTGACAGTCGCTTTTCGCTCATTTCCTCACATTTGGATTTATAATTTCTATTTTTATAAAATTTTTAATAGAATATATCTATCAAGTGATTCGCGGTAGCTAATTCCCTGGTGATACCTTGACCAGCGAGAACGAGGGCGGCCAATCGTGTCTATCTAGCGGCAAACACCTCTCAATTCGTCACAATAAGCATTTATACTGCTTGCGTGATCTTCATCACAAGGTTTAAGATAGGCACATGAGAAAAATGTAAATTTTTCTTAACACTTCTTGATTTTATTTCTTTGATGTGATAAGAGGCTGTGTTCTCTCCTTGCTCTCCTAAATTTCTTCAGATAAAGCAAATGACTCTCCGTCCTCTGCTAACTCCATCAGAGTTACACTCTTCTCCTGATCTCTTCACCACGACTTTTCAGGGGAATCATCGTTCTTTTTTTCTGCCCCATCCTAAGTCTCGGCTCCACAGTGACGGGGAAATGTCTGATGGGGAATATTTCTTAGAAGACCTCAAATGTCTGGTTATGCAAAGTTTTACCTCCGTTGTCCAGACTGAAGTGTTCCAATCGTTGCGGCACTGGCTACAAAGCTTCAATCTGTCCTTCAGACCTTTCGTTCGCCAACAAGCTGAGACTCCTTTTTCCCTCACGGCTTCCTTACCGGAGTGGATTCAGGAATTGTGTCAAGCCTTAGAAAACCAAGATTTTAGTCTGTCCTATCAACCGCAAATTCATTTAGCAACGGGGGAATTATTAGGAGTTGAAACTCTTTTGCGTTGGCAACATCCCCTACTGGGGTTTATCTCTCCTGCCGACTTTATACCGATCGCCGAAAAAACGGGATTGATTGTCCCCATCGGTTATTGGGTCTTGCGGCAAAGCTGTCAGCAGTACCAGCAATGGCAACGGGAAGGCATTGCTCCTTTCAAGCTCTCGGTTAATCTCTCGTTGCGGCAACTGCAAGAGCCAGATTTGGTGAGCCGGGTGAAAGCAATCCTGCAAGAAACGGGCATGAATCCCCAATCTTTAGCCCTAGAAATTACAGAAACTTTAATGTTCCAGGAACCGGAAAAGGCGATCGCCCGCTTACACCAACTGAAACAACTGGGTATCCAAATTGCCATTGATGACTTTGGGGTAGGTTATTCCTCCCTGTCCTATCTCAAAGACTTACCCGTACAAACCCTCAAAATTGATAAATCTTTTCTGGATAATTTATTGGGGATAAAAAAGAATCAAGTCATCCTTCACAGCATTATTGAACTCGGTCATCGTCTCGCCCTGAATATCATTGCAGAAGGCATCGAAAATCAAGAACAGTTAACGTTACTTCAGCAAATGAATTGTGATTATGGTCAGGGCTACTTTTTTAGTCGTCCCCTCGAATTTTCAGCCATCACCCACTATTTTCATCACCAGTGTTCCCCCAAGAATCCTAAACCCGTCTCTATTTTTTAAACGCAACTCATTATCCTTTAATTATCCTTTACCCCCTCTTTCCCAAACCGATGAGTACCCTCTCCCTACCGATGCCCCCCTCTCCCTTCCCAAATGTTGGCCAAGCTCTCTCCGCTTCCTTTCTTCCTCCCCATGCTGAAAAAACCATGACATCCTCTGCGTCCAAACATCAAGTGGGCCAAGCGGTGCCGGCGGCACTCCTCCATACCCTGGTGGAAAAACAGATGAGTGGTAAAGTCACCATTCAAAATCCCTTTGATGAGTTTGTCAATTGGCAGGTTTATCTGGGTAATGGTCGGATTCATTTTGCTAATAGCGCGAATGGCTCGGTAGAACGATTAAATTATCTAATTGGGAATGCTCTCCATCAGCGAAAAATCACCCTACCGCCTCAGATTCAGGATGATTATCAATACCTTTGTGAATTATGGAAGAAAGACATTTTTTCTTTTCAGCAAACCCGTTCAATTTTGACCCAATCGAGCCAGGAAGCCCTTGTGCAAATCCTATCGCTACCAAAAACTCACTATACCTTTAATCCAGAAGCCAGTTTAGATCAGCTTTTCCTCAATCTGGAACTGACAAAAGTGATGACCCCCATTAAACATAAAATTCGTTACTGGTGGGAACTCCGTTCGGATATTAATTCGCCTTTTCAACGTCCCCTGGTCGAAAATTGGGACAAACTCCACGAAGTTTTAGCCAAAACCCAACTCTATGGTCAACATTGGATTAAACGCTTCCATCGTTGCCTAGAAGAATTAAACTGTCTGTATGGCATTGCCAGTCGTACCGAATTAAGCACTTTACAATTAGCTCTCCTGTTACGGCCTTTAATTCGGACAGGGGAAATTAAAATGCTTCCCTACCAAGAAATTCAGACGGATAATCGTCCATTAATTGTCTCGGTGGAACATCGTCCTAATGTGCAACGGATGATTCATTTCACCTTAGAAAATAGTGGATTCCGGTCATTAAATTTGGAAAATCCCTTCAAGGCTTTAACGGTTCTGCTGAATCAACAGCCAGCGGCCATCCTCATTGATGCCGATCTACCAGAAATGAATGGTTATCAACTCTGTTCTTTCTGCCGTAAATCGAGTCAATTAAAAAATACGCCAATTATTTTATTAAGAAATGGGGACAATATTGTGGATACCATTCGGGCTAGGTTGGTGGGAGCAACGGGTTCCCTTCGTCAGCCTTTTTTACCCCAGGCACTTTTGCAAACTCTTCGGGAACAGGTGGGGGTCAAGGCGATCGCC
>JAYKIP010000220.1:0-10298 GCA_035286205.1 Merismopediaceae cyanobacterium | reverse complement strand
TGGAATGGTGCTTTGGGTATTATGCTCAAAGCTTTGTCGGGTACGACCTTCACTCTCAGCAATGAGGGTGATGCCATTGTTGCAAAATGCGGTAATATACCGCTTTCTGTCGCATAAATGTATCAGTCATGGTTTGATCAGCCGGTGCTAGATTCGAGCCGTTGCCCAGGATTTCGGAGAGGTTTAGACAATTTCCTATCCTTGCCTATAATGTAGATACCGTCTGAATCCGCTGTCTGCTTTCGACCCAGCAAGTCTTAATCTTGCCTTCTGCAAATTTTCCTCGACCAGTACTTTCATGGGACTCCTGGATTATCTCAATCAGCATATTGTCTCAGCCATTAATTGGTCGCCTCTTTATTTAAGGCCAGAAATGTCCCTTGGTCAGGCGATCGCCCTTTTTCAGGAACAGGTGAAGACCGGCTGGGATGTTCTGGGTCTGGTCGGTTCCGCAACGGAGGGTTATCGAGGCATTACTTTACCGGATTTGCTGGCCGCGATCGCTCGTCCAGATAAGGGCAAAACCCACAAAACTTCCCTCGCTGAGATTAGCCAACCCTGTCCTCCCCGTCTTTCCCTCGAACAAATCGAAAATATTGATACCCTGCTAACCGCTTTCCAGCAACACCAGACCTCCTACCTCCTGATTGAAGGGGACGAACAACAAATCGGTTATCTCACCAAATCCCAACTGGGTATCACGCCAACCCTCGAAGCCCGGTTACAGGATGCCCCCGGTCTGCCCCCCAACTCCCAACTCCCAACTCCCAATTCCCCCCCCAACACCCTAGATAACGCCCAAAAACTGCTCCAGAGTATTGCCCGCACCACCCCCGGCTTAATTTATCTGGTGGACTATCAACAAAACTGTTTGGTTTACCATAACCATGGCATCGGTGACCTATTGGGCTATAGCGAAGCAGACATTGCCGCCAGGGGAGCCAACTTTTTAACCAGTCTGATCCATCCCGACGATCAAAACGCCGATTTTGAGCAGTGGCAAGCCATGAACCGCCCAGGGGTCTCCCCTTCCCCCCAAGGAGAGTCTCCCTGGACACAACAACTCCGGCTCCGCACTGTCCAGGGGGAGTATAAATGGGTCTTATTGCGGCAAACGGTCTATGAGCGGCAACCCCAGGGGCAGATCAAAAGTTGTGTGGGCATTGCCCTAGATATTCATGCCTTAAAAGTTACCGAAGAATTATTACAACTCACCGAGGAACGCTTACGGTTTTTATTGGAATCCAGTCCCGTTGTCATTTATACCTGTCCTCCCCAGGTGGCCACCGATTGCACCTACATCAGTAAAAACGTCAAAAAGATTTTAGGGTATGGTTCCGGCGAATTTATTAGTAACTACGGCTTTTGGCAGAAGCAGATTCATCCGGAAGACCGGGCCAGGGTGATCGCCGGTTGGGAATATTTTTTAGACCGGGGCAATTACACCCAGGAATATCGTTTTGGTCATGCTGAGGGTCATTATCTATGGATACGGGATGAACGGCAACTCATTCGGGATAGTGCGGGCCAGGCCAAGGAAGTGATCGGCTCTGTCATTGACATCAGCGATCGCAAACAAGTGGAACTGAATCTACAAGCCAGCGAAAAACATCTCAATACCATTGTCAGCAATATTTCGGACGGCATTATCATCCTGGATCGCCAGGGACAAATTTGCTTTGCCAATCCCATGGCCGGTACGATGCTCAATCTCCGACCGGAAGAGGTCAAGGATTTTACCCTAGGGCTACCCCCGGACGCGGAAGGCACCTGGGAAATGAATATTGTGCAGGCTAACGGGAATCCAGGGACAGCCGAAGTCAAGGTTTCCTGGGTGACCTGGGAAGGAGAACCCCGCTATCTCATGGCCCTGCGAGATATTACCCGGTTACAAGCTGACGCGCAAAAAGTCCGCGAAAGTGAGAAGCGTTATCGCACCTTGATGGAAAGTGTGCCTAACTTAATTTGGTTACGGGATCAACGGGGACGTTTCCTCGACGGCAATGAACGCCTGGAAGAATATCTCGGTTTGAGTATCACCCATCTACAGCATCGAGACTGGTATGAGTGGGTGCATCCCCAGGACTGGGCGATCGCCAAAAAAAGCTGGCAAGTTGCGGTTGAACATAACGAAAACTATCAAAAGGAATACCGTTTACGGGGCAAAGATGGTCGTTACCGTTGGCATTTAGTGCAGGCCACGCCCTTAACCAATGTCTCCGGGAATCTGACCCTCTGGCTCGGTTCCTGTACGGATATTGAAGCCTTGAAACGGGCAGAAACGGTGATTGTACAGCAGGCAGAGCAGGAACGCTTACTGTCCACCATTGCCCAGCGTATCCGTCACTCCCTGGAGTTAGAACAGATTCTCAAAACCACTGTGGGGGAAGTGCGGGATCTCTTAAAGTGTGACCGGGTGTTGGTCTACCGGGTTTATCCCCAGGGGTCAGGCAAGGCGATCGCCGAATCCGTTGGCAAAGGCTGGGAACAAATTTTACATCGGGAATTTCCGGAAGAAGTGTTTCCCCTGGAATGCTATGACCCCTATTTCCAAGGTCGCATTTTTGCCCTAGATGACCGGTCAGGAGAACCGGAACGGGGAACGATTCGGGAATGTTTAGTGGAATTTTTAGCCGATATTCAAGTGCGTGCCAAACTGGTGGTTCCGATCGTCCAGACCGATGGTTTATGGGGCTTGTTAATTGCCCATCAATGTTCTGGCCCCCGTCATTGGCAGGAATGGGAAATCCAATTTTTACAGCAACTCAGCGATCAAATTTCCATTGCCATTCAACAATCCCTCCTCTACGAACGGCTTCAACAGGAATTAGCGGAACGACAACAGGCAGAAACTCAATTACGCCAGGTGAGTCAACTGCAACAGGCGATCCTAGACGGGGCCAACTATTCGATCATTTCCGTCAATCTTAAAGGGGTAATTCAAAGTTTTAATAAAGGGGCCGAAAAATTATTAGGGTATCCGGCTGAGGAAGTCATCGGTAAGGAAACACCCCTGTTATTCCACGATCCGGAAGAAATCAAACAGCGATCGCTCCAGCTGAGTCAAGAATTAAAGCGTAAGGTCGCGGCCAATTTTGCGGTCTTTACGGCCAAAGCGCGTTTAGGAGGCACGGATGAACACGAATGGACGTATCTTCACCGGGATGGTACGCGGATTCCGGTTTTGCTCTCCGTTAATTCCTTGCTCAATGAACAGGGCCAGTGTAGTGGGTATGTGGGGATTGCCAGTAATCTCAGTGAACGGAAGGCCATCGAAGCGGCCCAGCACAAATTAGAGTTAGTGGTCAAAAATACCTCGGAATTTATTGCGATCGCCGATCTGGATCAAAACATTACCTTCCTCAATGAATCCGGGCAAAAACTGGTGGGTATCCAGGGCCGAGAGGCAGTCTTGAATACCCAAATTCTGGACTATTTTCCTCCCCAGGAATATCCTCTGATTCAAGAAACCGTTATTCCCCAGATTTTAACCACCGGTTATTGGGAAGGGGAAACCTATCTCCGGCATTTCACCACCGAGCAACTCATTCCCGTTTTAGCCACCACCTTTACCATTCCCGACACCGCCACCGAGCTACCCACCAATTTTGTGGCCATTATGCGGGATATTACCCACATTAAACAGGCAGAACAACGGATTCTCACCGCCCTCGACCAGGAACGGGAACTCAGTGAACTGCGATCGCGCTTTATTTCCATGGCCTCCCA
Source organism: Merismopediaceae cyanobacterium (assembly GCA_035286205.1). Lineage (GTDB taxonomy): Bacteria > Cyanobacteriota > Cyanobacteriia > Cyanobacteriales > Microcystaceae > Woronichinia. The sequence goes on along the minus strand of JAYKIP010000220.1, from coordinate 6,569 downwards.
CGAATTTCGCACGCCCCTGGCGATCATTGCCTCCTCCACCGGCATCCTGGAAATGTATCAAGAGCGACTCACAACGGAAAAACGCATCCAACACCTGCACCGCATCAAAAGCAGTATTCATCACATGACCGATTTATTGGATGATGTCCTCCTCGTCAGCCGGGCCGAATCCGAGCGTCTCCCCTTCAATCCCACGATCCAAGACCTCCGCGACTTTTGTGACCAACTGGTGGCTGAACTACAACTCAGTAGCCAAGACCACACCATTCAATTCCAGGTACTCAACCCCGACCAGCATTGGGAAATGGCCTTCGACACCAAACTGCTCCGCCAAATTTTAACCAACCTCCTGAGCAATGCCTTGAAGTATTCTCCCCAGGGCGGTGACATTCAACTGCGCCTTTCCTATCAAGCCCCGAACGTTTGTTTGGCCGTGCAGGATCAGGGAATGGGGATTCCCGCCGAAGACCTAGGGCGTTTATTTACCCCCTTCCATCGGGCCCATAATGTCGGCAACATCCAAGGCACCGGCTTAGGACTCACCATCATCAAAAAGTGTGCTGAACTGCACCAGGGAACGGTTGAGGTGGAAAGTGAATTAGGCCAAGGAACTTGTTTTACCGTAAAGATTCCTTGCAATTCGTCAGAGAGGCCCAATGCTGTGAAACGAAACCCTTAAAATGAAAGCATAGGACAGGGGGACAGATTCGATTTTCCCACTTGTTGCCTGAAAATTCTCCGTAACGGGGGCTTTTCCTCACTTTTCTCTTGGAATGTCTATGGCCACCATTTTGATTATTGAAGACCAGCCCGATGTCCGAGAAAATATTGAAGCCATTCTGGAATTAGAAGATTATCAGACCTTAACGGCGGCTGATGGGGTGATCGGGGTACAGTTGGCCCAACAATATCTTCCCGATCTGATTTTGTGTGATGTGATGATGCCCCGGTTAGATGGGTTCGGTGTGCTTCAGACCCTACGAGAACAGCCCACTACCCAATCTATTCCTTTAATTTTTTTGACGGCTAAGGCGGATAAGGAAGCTGTCCGGCAGGGGATGGGCCTCGGAGCCGATGATTATTTGGTGAAACCCTTTACTTTGAATGAACTGTTGGAAGCGATTAAGGTGCGCTTAACGAAACATCAAGCTCTCCAATCCCAACATCAGGAGAAACTCCACCAACTCCATGAGAAAATTTCGCGCACTCTCCCCCACGAATTGTTAACTCCCCTCAATGGCATTTTAGGGCTGTCGGAAGTGGCGATCGCGGCCTACGAGAGTTTTTCCCCTACAGAAATGCTGGATCTGCTCAAGGATATTCACCAATCGGGCGAGCGATTACACCATCTCATTCAACAGTTTTTATTGTTTTCCCAACTGCAACTACTCACGGAAAACCCGGAACGGCTCAAAGCCTGGCAACAATACCGGCAGGAGACCCTAGAGACGTTACCGATCATTCAAACCCAAGCGGCGGCGATCGCCACCCAATACCAACGCCTAGACGACCTCCATCTAAAATTATCCCCCGGAGAACTCCAAATTACCCCCGACGATTGGCAGACAATTCTCGGTGAACTGTTGGATAATGCCTTTAAATTTTCGGAGCCGGGAACCCCGGTTACGGTGACCACCCAACGCCTTGACTCGCAATTTCGCCTAACCCTTCAGGATCAAGGCCGGGGCATGACCCCCCAACAAATTCAGGCGATCGGAGCCTATCAACAATTTGATCGTCCCCAACAGGAACAACAGGGAGCCGGTCTAGGTTTGGCGATCGCCCAGAAAATGACCGAACTCTACGGGGGACAATGCGTGATTGAATCCACTCCCCAGGGAACCCAGTTAACCCTCACCTGGCCCTTGCCCCCAAAAAGCCCGTAGTCGCCCTCGTTATTCTTGTACTTCCTTTCGCCGGATTAAGACAGTTGAGGAGAGCGAGGTCAGAGGGCTAAGAGCCTTTAACTTTTGGCTTTGGTTGCCCGCTTCGTTGTTGTCTTTTTCGGAGTCGTTGAGGTGGTGCTTGTCCCCTTCGCCGTTGTCGCCTTTTTGCGGGTGGTTGTTTTTTTCGTGGCCGCCTTTGCCCCTAACGCGGCCAGAGCCTTATCCAGGGTCATACTTTCCACCGTTTCCCCCTCCGGCAACCCAGCATTGACTTTACCGTGTTTGACATAAAGTCCGTAGGGGCCTTCATAAATATTCACCGGCTCATTGTCCTGGGGATGTCCCCCCAATTCCCGTAGGGGAGCCTTACTCTTGCCACGACCGCCGCCCCGGCCCCCTTTCGGTTCCGCCAATAACGCCAATGCCCGCTCCAGGGTAATCGTTAGCACATCATCCCCGGCTTTCAGCGAGCGATAGTCCTTACCCTCTTTCCCCTGGTCATGTACCACGTAGGGGCCGAACCGTCCCAAACTGGCTTGAACCTTGGCTCCTGTTTCGGGATGTGCCCCCAATGTCCGAGGTAAGGCCAACAAGCCCACCGCCATTTCCAGGGTCACGTCCTCCGGTTTTACCCCCTTCGGTAAAGACGCTCGCTTGGGTTTTTTATTCTCTTCGGAGACTTCTCCCAACTGCACGTAGGGGCCATACGTCCCCAGCAGGACATAAATCGGTTCTCCGGTCTCCGGGTGGGTTCCCAGTTGGTCAGGGCCATCAATTTTCTGTTTGAGGAGAATGGCCACTTGTTCGGGGCTGAGATCCGCCGGGGTTAAGTCCCCTGGAATCGAAGCGGTGACGACGGCAGACCCCTGGGGAATCTCAATGTAGGGGCCAAACTTCCCAATTTTGACTTTGGCTTCCAAATTTTCGAGGGCGATCGCCTTGGCCGTACTCGGATCAATTTGACTTTCCCGCAATTTCACCTGATTTTCTAAGCCGGCATCCCCCAGGAAAAATCCCTGGAGATAGGGTAACCATTGGGTTTCCCCCGCCGCAATCTCATCCAAGGTCTGCTCCATCCGCGAGGTGAACCCGGTATCCACCAGATCGGGGAAATGGGATTCCAACAGACTGACCACCGCAAAGGCCGTAAAGGTTGGCACCAAGGCTTTACCCCGCATCTGAGCATAGCCCCTGTCCATAATTGTCCCGATAATACTGGCATAGGTACTGGGACGACCCACTCCTTCACTTTCCAAGGTCTTCACCAAGGATGCCTCGGTATAACGGGCCGGTGGTTGCGTTTCGTGTCCTACCGTTTCCAACTCCCGACAATCCGGGCGATCGCCTTTTTGCAAATTCGGCAAAATCACCTCCTGGCTATCCAAAGCCGCCCCTGGATCATCTGACCCCTCAACGTAGGCCCGGAAAAAGCCCGGAAAGTCAATGCGTTTGCCCGCCGCCCGAAATTCGGTATCTTCCACCTTCAACGTCACCCCAATTTGCGTTACCCGCGCCTCCGCCATCTGACAGGCCACTGTCCGCTTCCAGATCAGGTCATACAACGCCAACTCCTGACCCCCTAACCCCGTTTGATTGGGTACACGAAACACGGTTCCCGCCGGGCGGATCGCTTCATGGGCTTCCTGGGCCCCTTTGGATTTGGTGGTAAATTGCCGAGGTTGGGGACTCAAATATTCTTGGCCATACATTTGTTGCACACAATCCCGGGCCGCTGTGATCGCCTGTTCCGACAGATGCACCGAATCCGTCCGCATATAGGTGATAAACCCTTCTTCATACAACTTTTGGGCAACCCGCATCGTATCCCTGGCGGAAATGCCTAACTTACGGTTGGACTCCTGTTGCAAGGTGGAAGTGGTGAAGGGGGGAGAGGGTTTCCGTTGGGTCGGTTTTTCCTCTACTTGGATCACTTCCCAGGGTTTATGACTTAAGCGGGCCTGTAGCGCGATCGCCTCCGCAGAATTGAGTAAGACCACCTGCCGTCCTGGGATTAACTGACCCGTCCGGTCATCAAAGTCACTGCCATTGGCCACCCGTTGACCAGCGATCGCCGTTAACTTGGCCTCGAAAGGAGTTTTGTCCTGCTCTAATACAGCCTTTAAATCCCAATAACTGGCTGATTTAAACGCCCGCCGTTCCCGTTCCCGTTGAACTAACAACCGCACCGCCACCGACTGTACCCGGCCCGCCGACAGTCCCCAGGCAATCTTTTTCCACAGCAAGGGCGACAAGGTATAACCCACCAACCGGTCTAAAATGCGCCGGGTTTCCTGGGCATGAACCAAATTCTCGTTAATGTTCCGGCAATTCCTGAGAGCCGCTTGAATGGCTTCCTGAGTAATCTCATGGAATACCATCCGTTTAACCGGCACCTTGGGTTTCAACAACTCGGCCAAGTGCCAACTAATACTTTCCCCTTCCCGGTCTTCGTCCGTTGCCAGGATCACCTCATCCGCTTCTTTCAAGGCCGTTTGTAATTCCTTGACGACCTTCTTTTTACCCTTTGGCACCACATACAACGGTTCAAAATCCCGCTCTACGTCCACCCCCAAATTGGCCCAGCCCTTGTCCTTATACCCCGCCGGGATCTCTTCCGCCGATGCCGGTAAGTCCCGCACATGACCCATCGAAGCTTCTACCCGATATTCCCTCGGCAGATAGTTCCTAATCGTTTTCGCTTTCGTTGGAGATTCTACAATCACTAGTTTGGGCATAACTTGACCTGGCGATCGCCACAAATAAAATTACCGCTACTATTACGATAATAAAGAGCGGAAGGGGACTTTTGACAAGTTTTCTGGGAAGAGTCGGGCAGATTTCAGGTTTTTTAAGGGAGGTTTGCCCATGGGTTTTTCCCTGTTGCCCCTTTTCTCCGGCGCGAGAGAATTGGTTTCTCCCTGGTCTTAGCCCATGCCTTAATTCAACCGTTCTAAAGAATAATCGGCTGTTTGCAGGGCCTGGTGTAAAGCCGGCCAATTTAACACATCATCCAGCAAGGCTTTGTAACCCGCTACATTGGGATGTAAACCGTCTTCCATCAAATGAGAATGAATCCAGTCCAGACCCCGACTCTGCCAGAGATCGAATAGGTCGAGATAGGGAATTTCGGCTTGACCACAGGCTTGCTTGATCATTTCTTTATAGCGGTATTGATCCGCGTGATTGAAATAGAAGCAATCTAAAAAGGGCATTTTGGCTTCATTAACGGGCACCATCCCCACAAATAAAACGGGACAAAGACCTTTGGCGACGGTTAACAAATGATTGACTTGCTTTTCAAATAACAGGGGATCGGTAAAAGCTCGACCATCAGGACGGCCTAAACGCGGTGAATCATTGACCCCCACCGACAAAATTAATAAATCGGGAACCTTATTGCGGAGTTCTCCCCGTAACCGAAATTCTTGCTCCAACCGTTCGGACACCTGGGCGAGGCGATCGCCCCGAATTCCCAGGTTATAAAGCACCGGGCCATTTTCTTCCATCCAGAAGCGACGCAGACGTTCCACCCAACCGCCGCCGATGGGATCACCGTATCCATAGACCAGGCTATCCCCCAGGGCAATCACCTTAAGGGGTTGCTCAAAACGAGGATAGAGAGAAGGGGTCATTGTCGGAGAAATCGTCTGCATAGGGTTAATGTCCGAATCAGGCGTTTACAAAACTTTACAAGTTTACCTTTTAGTCTAGCGTAACTCCGCCAGCATACCGTAAGTATTTATACTTTGAGGATGAAGATTTTCGCTTGGCCCCTATCCTAGCTTTACCGTCTGGGCTAATGTCGTTAGCAAAGATACAAAGCTTAATTTTTCCTATGTCTTCCCATGCGTTAGCTCTCCACACCAGTAGTAGTCAATTGGGTCTGGCGGTTTGTGAAGTGGCAATAACTGCTTCTAGCTCCCCGATGGTTCCCTGGGGAACGGGTCGTCAACAAACCTGGGATTTAGGCCGGGGATTACTCAATGATTTACATAGTCTATTGCAGGATTGGATTCAACCTTTGACCTGGCAGGATTTTGCCTATCTGGCGGTGGCTCAGGGGCCCGGCAGTTTTACCAGTACTCGCATTGGTTTGGTAACAGCCCGTACCCTGGGTCAGCAATTAGCTCTGCCGGTATTTACGGTATCCAGTTTAGCGGCCTTTGCTCATGATTCCTTGGTTAACAACCTCTCGACGAATGCCCGGATTCAGGATGCGACTCATGATGGGAACAAGGCGATCGCGGTGGAATTAGCGGCCTCTCGTGGTCAAGTGTATGGCGGGCTTTATCAAGTCCAATCCTCCCCATGGATTCCCCTCCAGCCGGACGCATTATACGAAGCCGAGGAGTGGTCAGCTTATCTCAACCAAAGACCGGGGGAGATTCTCCGTTATACTGCGCCGGAACCCCTGGGTTATACCGTGAGCAGTGTTTTAGCCTTAGCCCAGCAAGCCTGGCACCAGGGAGAAAGACCCGATTGGTCAAAGGCTTTACCCTTTTATGGTAATGAGAAAATATTCCCAAACATTGGGTCTGGGAGTCAAAATCCCTAGGGTCTAAAATAGACGAGATTTAACGCTGATTTAGCTCTTGTTTGAGTTGCTCAATTTGCTGTTTTAAGGATTGATTTTCCTGTAATAAACCCTGATTCCGGCGAATTAACTGTTGTTGATTTTTATCC
>JAYKIP010000219.1:0-6895 GCA_035286205.1 Merismopediaceae cyanobacterium | reverse complement strand
GTCTAAAATAGACGAGATTTAACGCTGATTTAGCTCTTGTTTGAGTTGCTCAATTTGCTGTTTTAAGGATTGATTTTCCTGTAATAAACCCTGATTCCGGCGAATTAACTGTTGTTGATTTTTATCCCAGATGTCCTGTTGATCACACCTTTCCTGAATATCCGAAAAAACGGCGATCGCGTAGAGAATTTGACCCTGTTCGTTAAAAACGGGAGCCGCCGACAACTCGATAGGAATAATTTGTCCTCCCTGGTGAATTTCCATATCCCGAATCGTCACCGTTTCCCCCTGAAGTGCTTTCAACAAAGGATGGTCAGTGGCTGGGTATAGCTGATTCGTGCCGATCAGGTAGGACTGATAAATTTTATTTAAATGTTCTAAAGAAGCGGATTCTAACACCCCTTTCCCCAAAATCTTGAGAGCCATCAAATTAGCATAGAAGGGATGGCCCTGGGCATCAATGACAAAAATGCCGTAAGGACAAGCATCCAGTAGTAATTTGAACTCCATCGTTATCCTAATTGCTCAAGAGAGCGCGAACCGCCCAAAAATAACGATAACAGACAAAAAGTTAGAAAAACACCCCAAATTTCTGAAATATTCTGCCTTTAGCCTAGGCTTCCCCCATAAATGCTCCAGATTTTCCAGGCGATCGCCCCTAGGGAACCAAAGAATAACACCAAACTGCTCAGGGAACTAATGCCAAACCCCGGCCCACGTTTTTCCGGTGCTTGGTAATAACCCCAGGCGTATAAAATCCGACCCACGACCCAAATTGCCCCTAAAATCGCGCCGAAGTTGGGATTCACGTAGCCGGAAAAAAGCCAGAGTAACGGCAGAAAAAAGACAATTTGCTCCAGGGTATTCTGTTGGACTCGTAGCACCCTTTCAAAGTTTTCATCCCCGCCCATGGCCGGTGGTTTGACCCCATAGCGGTAACGGGCGCGACCCACATTTAAGGTCAACACAAAATACATCAACAAAGCCAAAACCGTGACGAGGCTTGGCCAAAGAAAAGTTTCTAGCATGGGTTAACAGAGCGATAGCAATTAACGAAGGATTAAACCACATCCACTTTAGGAACTGTCATTTTTTGAGAGCGATTTCAGTCAGAAGTCCCCTTTTTTAAGGGGGATTTAGGGGGATCGCCTGAGACAGGGTTTAATCAAAATAAAATAATGTCACTAACTTACGCTGTTCTTCCGCTTCCTGACAAGTTTGCAACAACGTATGACTTTCATGGAAAGCAAAACAGATGAGTTGCTGACACCGACTGATAATTTCACGATTGCAAATCGCACTGGCCTCCCCTAGGGAAAGCTGGTCATTTTCGGGACTTTCCACCAAATGAATAACCTGGCTTAACTGTTCCTGGGACTCCCTCGGTTGACGTTCCAAACTTTGGGGCAGAATCACCGTCAACAAATTGGGATCGGCCCGCATTGCCCCCTTGATCGCCGCTGAGTTTGTCCCGGCCGAGCCTGAAGTCATTAGACGATTTCCCCCTAGGACAAGGGCATAACTCATCATTTCGATTAACTGCTGATGGGTAATCGGGACATGACGTGAACCTAATAAAGCAATTCGTTTAGACCCCGTTTGCTGAATCGCCGCGAGTTCTTGCGCTAAGGTATCTAGGGTAGGAATATTAACGACTTGAGCCAAAGACTTTCTCAACTGGCTGAATGACCGCTTGCTATTGTAGCAAACCCAGTTGTTTTCGGTAAGGCTCTGGCGAAAGTTTCTTTAGGTTAATGATTTATGGGCTTGTCTCATCCGGTCGAGGAACTGACCCAATGGTTTAAATCCCGCCATTTTGGCCGAAATTCTGTGGATAGTCGCTATGCCCTACTGGAAGCGAGTATTATCGGTTTTTTCTCGGCTCTGGCGGCCCTGGTCATTAAACAGGGGGTCAATGGGTTGGGTTCCTGGCGATTACAGTCGGTGCAAAATTACGGGGCGATTTGGGTATTACCCCTGGCGGGTCTGGTCTTTTGTGGCTTGGCGGGTTGGATTGTGCAACGGTTTGCGCCGGCCGCTGCCGGTGGGGGAATTCCCCAGGTGAAGGCGGCTTTGGCCCGTTATCCCATGGATTTGTCCTGGCGGGTGGCGGTGGTGAAGTTATTGGGGACGGTCTTAATTTTGGGGGGAGGGATGACCCTAGGCCGACGCGCTCCGACGGTACATATTGGGGCGGCTTTAGCGGGCCAGTTAAGCCGTTGGTTACCCACTTCACCGGAACATCGTCGTCAAATGATCGCGGCCGGGGCTGCTGCCGGATTAGCCGCCGGTTTTACCACACCGATCGCCGGGGTTTTATTCGTGGTGGAAGAGTTAATGCGGGATGTGTCGAGCTTAACCTTGGAAACGGCGATTGTAGCTTCCTTTGTGGGGGCTGTCACCTCTTTAATTTTACAGGCGAAAACCCTCAGTTTTTCCCATCAATTGGGGGAGTCTTTATTGATTCATTTTTCTGCCCTGGAGATTCCGTTTTATATAGTCTTGGGGGCGATCGCCGGGGTCTTGGGAGCATTATTCAATAAAGGCATTTTATTCAGTCAACAAATCCATCGGCGCATGAATTTGGGTTTACCCTGGCGATTAGCTTGGGTGGGATGTTTTTCGGGAACGGTGATTGCATTTATGCCGCCCTTTTTTCAGGATAATGCGGCGTTAAAGGATTTTGTGATTTTTGGAGAAATTAGTCATGAACAAATTTTATTGGCTTTAGTGGCTCATTTCTTTTTGACGATGATTGCCTACAGTGCCGATGCACCGGGGGGATTATTTGCACCGACATTGGTAATGGGTTCTGCCCTGGGTTACTTAGTCGGAGGAATGAGCAATCTGTGGTTACAAACAGGCCAAGAAGCCACCTATGCTTTAGCAGGAATGGGGGCTTTTTTTACCAGTGTGGTGCGGGTGCCGGTGACCGCCATTGTGATTGTTTTTGAGTTAACGGGCAATTTTAATATTGTTCTGCCGTTAATGGTGGGCTGTGCCGTTTCCTATATTGTGGCAGAAAGTTTATTTCCGCGATCGCTGTACGAACATTTATTAGAAACCAAGGGGATTCATCTGAGTGAAGAAAGCCCGAACCATGATTTTTTATTAACCATGACGGCCCAACAGGTGATGAAACGAGAAGTCGAAAGTTTGGATATTCATCAAACTCTTGCGGATGTTGTCCCCATTATGTCTCAATCCCATCATCGGGGTTTTCCAGTGGTGGAAGCGGGAAGATTAGTGGGGGTTTTTACTCAAACCGATCTAGCCAATGCTCGTTCCCAACCCTCTCAAACACCGTTGCGGGAAATGATGACTCCTAATCCGATTACCGTGTTACCGGATACCCCCTTAAGTGATGTATTATATCTCCTCAATCGCTATCAATTATCCCGTTTACCGGTGATTGAAAATCATAAATTGATTGGTATTATTACCCGCACCGATATTATTCGGGAAGAAGCGAGTCAACTGGGGGGCGGCCCGATGGTTAAACCGACACCAATTTATACCCCCTATCAAACCCGTTCTCCTGCCCTGGGGAATAGTCGTATTTTATTGCCAATCCTTCATCCCGCGATGGCGACCAGTCTGTTTGCCATTACAGCCGCGATCGCCTCCGAAAATCAAGCCGAAATTGATTGTTTAACGGTGATTAAAACGCCTCAAGCCTGTCCTCCTTCGGAATTTTTTACCCCTACCCAGGAAGCCCGCAAAGTCTTACAAAAATTAGAACGGTTGGGTCGTCATCAACATTTATTAGTCAATACGCAAATCCTGTTAGCCCATAATATTACCGAAGCCATTTTGGAAACCATCCGCGATCGCCAAATCAAGTTATTAATTTTAGGTTGGTCAGGGTTTCAGAGTAACGCCAATCGTATCTTTGGCAGTATTGTAGATAATTTAATTGAAAGAGCGCCCTGTGATTTATTATTGGTTAAACCGGGTCAGGATACCCAGGGTTATCCACTAACCAATTCCCTAACAGGAAAATGGTTAATTTCCGTTGCCGGTGGCCCCAACATGGAACGGGCATTGGATTTTTTACCTAGTTTATTATCGGGTTATGCCCAGCGAGAAAGTCCGGAAATTTTACTTTCCAAAGTGTATTCTCCCAGGGATGAAACCGCCAATTATGATGAACTCCAGCTATTAACCGAACGCTTAAAAAATAGCCTCGCCCGACCGATTACTCCCGTTCCCCTCTGTTCAGCTTCCATCAGTGATGCCATTATCAGTTTAGCGGAAAGTCGCCATTGCGAGGTGGTGGTCTTGGGCAGTTCCAGGGAAGGACTTTTGCAAAACATTCTCCATGGCAATATTCCCTTTACCGTAGCCCATCAAGTCGGTAGCACGGTGTTAATTTTCCGCAGTGCTTTTTCTGCCCATCAGGAACTCTCAGAATCAGTGGAAAGTGGCTTATTTGAAGACTTTAAAGTAAATTGACTACAATGATATTGGGATGAAATGCTGAAGGGGCGACAAGGTATGGCAAAACTTGCAGAGAATGGCACAGAAAGAGTTAAGCCCAAAAAAACAGCCACTTAAATATATTGGCATGAAAGTATGCTGACAAAAAAACGAACCTAGATGCCGCAGAAGGCGAAAAATGGTGGACTCGGAGAGCCGTTTCCCATTTCAACCAACTTTTTTCAACCGAAATACATGGATTTTGAGTCTCCCAATGCCATATTCTTGCACTTGAGCGTTTTCAAAATTGCTGAAAGCGTTATCCGGTAAGAATTCTACATTGATTCAGCAAGCCATCTCTAAAGAATATTAGTGAAGTCATTATCGTGGAAGTCGCAATCACAGTGAAAAGTTATTGAAACGACTTGTGGAAAGGTAGCGCGGTAATTTAGAATAGATCCATAGTCGCGGTTTTAGGATCTATGGCAGATTTGATGAACTTTCCTGAGTTTGAGCGTGTAATTTACAAGCACAACCCCCTTGTGGAGGTTGTTTGTCAGTTGCGTTTTCCGCCTATACTCAAGATTTCTCATCAAGAGCCAGTTGAATTTCAGGATGCGATTAGGTTTAAATACCCGCTTTTTGAGACCACTAGAGCGCAGCTTCCATCTGAAATCTCACAGGTTGTAAAGCAATTGGGGTTACCTCTCGACGTTGCTTATAGCTTCAAATCAGAAGACCAGAGATGGAGCCTCTCTCTTGCTAAAGATTTCATTGCTTTAACTACATCCTCCTATGAACGTTATGAGCATTTTAAACAACGCCTAGAGGAGGCTCTAGGGGTTTTTGAAAATATTTATAAGCCATCCTTTTACACAAGGATTGGGCTTCGGTATCAGGATTTAATTATTCGTTCAAAACTTGGAATTGAAGACAGGAACTGGTCGGAGTTAATTGCGAAGCATATTGCTTCAGAATTACATGAACCCAATTTTTCTTCCTCAATTAAAACAATAGTAAAGAGTTTAGTTTTGACGACGGAAATCGGGCAAATCAGTCTAAACCACGGATTGGTTAGTGTTGAGGAGCCACAGGTTGGTAGTGAAGAGATTGCTTACCTGTTTGATGCTGATTTTTATACGGAAAAAAAACTAGAGGACAATAGAGATGTCTGGAACGTACTCAGTCAATTCAACCAGTCTGCGGGAAGGCTATTTAGGTGGAGTATCACAGAAACTCTCCATAGTGCCATGCAACCCCAAGCCGTTGAATCAGTATAAACATAGTCAAACTTCATCAGGTATGACTCTCAACAATAAAATTTTAGATAGAGAAAGTGGCAAAGCCATGGTCATCCAGTATCCCTCTTTCGATTTGATGATGTCTGGCTCGTCTTTATCTTTAAGAACTGATTCATATCGCTTGTCACCAGACAAGTTGATGCTATTGCTAAAATGCTTGCTTATTATTCAAGTACTGCCTGAATCTGCCCTAGAAGAAGCTTCTGAGGAATTAGAGGGAATTTATCGCTTCTACATGGATCGCCTTCCCCATGCTAATATACCTTTTATTCCGGTTAGTAGTCTCAGAGGCAAATTGCGTACTATGCAGGTCAGTCCACCTATTGTTTTAGAACCTTAAATCACTTCATGGAAGAACGGGTTATCTATCTAGCATCAGATAAAGATTCCTCGCTGAGGCAAGGAGAAATTGTGACAGGTGTTATTCAATATACTCCCGTTATTGATGAAATGACGAAAGAGTTGCAGGAGTTATCTTTTACACCTGTTATTTGTCCATATGCAATCGTCATTACACAAGATTGTGACCTCGATTGGGATTATAAAGCTAGAAAAATTAACGACAATCCAGCTAAGCTTCTCAATTCGATAATTTTGTGTGAGATAACTACAGCAGAGTCAATTAAAAGCGCAGACGGAATGAATCGGAAGGAATGGGATTTAGTTGTCGCCCATCGCCACGAAAGATATTATTTCTTTGAAAAAATCCCTCCTAAATCCGAGGTGGAGCAAGAAGGTTTACCTGAACTTACTGGTGATTTTAAGAGGGTATTTGGTATAGATGCAGCAACTTTGTATCGTCAAATTGAACTTGGTATAGTTAAACGCCGAGCAGTTTTAGCGAGTCCATACCTGGAGCATTTTTCTAGGCGGTATCACAGCTTTCATGGTAGAGTTGCGTTGCCTTTTCAGTATGAAAGTGAGCGTGAAGGATGAGTGCGTTCACCTTAAAGCAAGTTAACAACACGAAAGCCAGATTGTACTGTAAATTGTAATTGTAGATGTGCTCATAATGAGAGAACGATCAAGATATTGGTTTTGAATTAGGGGCGATCGCCTTGACCCCCACCTGTTCCCGAAGAGTTTGCAAAAGTGCCTGGGGTAAAAAAGGCTGACGAAGGGAACCCGTTGCTCCCACCAACCTAGCCCGAATGGTATCCACAATATTGTCCCCA
>JAYKIP010000218.1:0-5027 GCA_035286205.1 Merismopediaceae cyanobacterium | reverse complement strand
CGCTTAAAGGATGAATTTTTAGCCAATATGAGCCACGAATTACGCACGCCTTTAAATGCGATTCTTGGTTTAACAGAAGCCCTACAAGAGAAAATTCTAGGAGAACTGAGTGTTAAACAAATCAAGGCAGTTAAAACAATCTCAGACAGTGGCCAGCATTTATTATCGTTAATTAATGACATTCTGGACTTATCCAAAATTGAAGCGGGCAAAATGGAGTTAGAAAAACTGCCGGTTTCCCTGGGAGATTTATGTGATGGTTGTCTCAGTTTTGTTCAACAATTAGCCCAAAAGAAAGCCATTCAACTGAAGTCCTCGATCGCCCAGGGCATTAGCGATTTTCTAGCGGATGAACGGCGGTTACGACAAATTTTGCTGAATCTGCTGAATAATGCGGTGAAATTTACACCCCAGGGGGGAGAAGTGGAATTAATCATCACCCTCAATGGGTCAATGTTGCAGTTTCAGGTAAAGGATACGGGGATCGGCATTTCTCCGGCGAATCAGACGAAACTCTTCCAGTCCTTTGTGCAGATAGATAGCAGTCTTAACCGTCAGTATGAAGGCACCGGATTGGGCTTAGTGCTTGTGCGAAAATTAACGGAATTACACGGGGGACAAGTGGCGGTTCAGAGTGAAGTGGGTCAGGGTAGTTGTTTTACGGTGATGATCCCCTATCAACCGAGCCGTCGTCTTCCCTCACTGTGTACTGGGGATACGGACAACCCGAATGTTACTCACTGTGGAGAGTCGCCCTTAGTGTTACTGGTGGATGATCAACCGGGTAATCTGGATAGTCTCAATGATTATTTAACCCATTGCGGTTATCGGTTAATGATTGCTGAAGATGGGGAAACGGCGATCGCCTTGGCCCAACAGGAACACCCCGATCTGATTTTAATGGATATGCAAATGCCAGGAATCGGCGGTCTCGAAGCCACTCGTCAAATTCGTAATTTACCCGATGTGGGCCATATTCCCATTATTGCCTTAACCGCGTTGGCCATGCCCGGCGATCGGGAACGGTGTTTGGCCGCCGGGGTAGATGATTATGTCAGTAAACCCGTGCGAATGAAACAGTTAATGCGGGCGATGGAGTCTTGTTTATACCAGGATGAATCTCACCCAAGCTAACCCTTATTTTTTCCTTCTACTCCTTAAAAAGTTGCCCATCACCCATGACCGTTCCTCCCTTTGATTTTAGCCATTACCTAACCTACGCGGAAATGGATCAATTCCTCACCGCCTTGACCCAGCACTATCCCCACCTCCTCACCCGCACGGCGATCGGCAAAAGCTACGGAGGCCGCGATATTTGGGTCTTAACCCTCACCCATCAAGCCACTGGCGATCCCCTCACCAAACCCGGCTTTTGGATTGATGCCAATACCCATGCCGGAGAAGTCACCGGTTCCGCCGTTGCCCTCTACTGTCTCTATCAACTCGTCACCCAGTACGGCCAAGACCCTCAGATTACCCATTTACTAGACCAGCACACCGTCTATATCCTGCCCCGGTTAGCCGTAGATGGAGCCGAAAAATACCTCACCACACCCTACCGCCTCCGCTCTAGTATTCGTCCCTATCCGTACCCCGAAGAACGGGATGGCCTATACCCCGAAGACATTAACGGAGATGGCTGGATCCTGCAAATGCGAGTGCCTGACCCCTGTGGAGCCTGGAAAATTTCTGACCAAGATCCGAGGGTAATGGTGCGACGGGAACCCGAAGAATTTGGCGGCCACTATTACACCATTCTGCCGGAAGGTTTAATTCGCAATTATGACCAATACGAATTTGGGGTTGCGCCTCCCCTAGAGGGCATGGACTTTAACCGCAATTATCCCCACCTGTGGACTCCCGAAGGTCAACAAACTGGGGCGGGTGATTTTCCCTTTTCTGAACCGGAAACGCGAGCCGAAGCCGAATTTTGGCAAAAACATCGCAATATTAACGGTTTCCTGAGTTATCACACCTATTCTGCCGTTTTTTTGCGCCCCTATAGTACCCATCCCGATGAACATTTACCCACCGAGGATTTAGAAATCTATAAACTCTTAGGGGAAAAAGCTAAAGCCATGACCGGGTATCCCTGTCTTTCGGCTTACCATGATTTTCGTTATCATCCCAAAGAGGTCATCTATGGCGTGATGGATGATTATGGCTATGACCATTACGGCTGGTATGGCTTTACGGTGGAACTGTGGGATGCTCCGACCCAAGCCGGCATTAAAAAAGAAGATTATATTCAATGGTTTCACTGGCATTCCCCCGAAGATGATTATCAATTAATGCGCTGGCAGGATGAGGCTTTGCAAGGGGAAGGGTTTGTCCCTTGGCAACCCTTTGAACATCCCCAACTGGGGCCTGTGGAGATTGGCGGCTGGAAGGAGAAGGCGGTCTGGCAAAATGCCCCGGCCCAATTTCTCCCGACTCTCTGTGAACAGCATTTCCGCTTTGCCCTGGCCCAGGCGTTGTTATCGCCCCGTCTAGCGGTGAGCCGAACCGTTGTGACAGCCCAGGGAGAAGATATTTTTCATGTGGTGGTGCAGTGGGAAAATCAAGGGTTTTTACCGACCTATACCAGTCAAAAAGCGTTAGAACGGAAAGCGGTACGCCCGATTGAGGTGGTCTTAACGTTGCCGGGGGAAGTGACCTTAATTAGCGGTCTGCGGCAACAGGAAATGCCCCATTTAGAAGGACGCTCCAATAAAGCCTATGAAACCTCGGCGGCGGGGATGGATTACCGGCGACATTTGGAATGGGTGGTGAAGGGGCCCCAGGGAGCGGTGCTGGAGATTACAGCCTACGCGGAACGGGCCGGTACGGTTACCACCAGGGTGACGCTGTAAAATGTAACTCGCTTTAGGGTCAGTCAAGTCTCCATGCCCGTTTGGGAATAAACATTAACCCAGGGATGGGGATAGACTGGTTTCTTAGTAAGGGGTTAACCAGAGACGACCGGTGGCGGAAGATGGGTCAAAATGCCAATATTGTTGAAAGTGATTGAGAAAGTTTTGCCCGATAATGCCGTCTATTTCCAATACTTTCAGAATATTAGTATTGCTTAAGATGACGACTTCGAGGGGTTTAATCGTTTGTCCTCCCATCGTAACGCTTTGTAATTGGGTGAATTGGGCGGATTCCAAACCACAAAATCCCTCTACATCAATCGCCTGTAATTTTGCCGCCGGGATTTGTAAACGTTGGGCCATTTGCGGGGAAATAAAAGTACTTTCGGCTCCAGTGTCTATCAAGAATTGGAAAGGCCCCTGTTGATTTAACCAAACTTCGGCGATCGCCACTCCCCGTCTTCGGACGAAGGGAATCGGTTGAGTCTTGGGAGTCGGGGCGGTGAGAGGTCGTAATTGTAATTCTTGTTTTTGGGGATCAAGGGTAAAGGCGAAGCGATCCAATACATCCATGCCAATGACCCCATCTAAGCCGGCGGGGATAAGGGCTTGGGAGAGTTGTACCGCTTGCAATTGTTTGATTTTGGCTTGGTTGAATTGTAGGTTAAGGGAAAAAAGTCGGGCAGTAGGGGCGGGGCAGTCTTGTCCGGCGAAGGCGTACTGGGTTTCTGAGGCAGGTAGGGGCTTACCGGTTAGGCCGGTTCCTTTGAGGAAGTCCTCACTGATTAGAGAGCGAGAGGCCCCGGTATCTACCAGAAATTTTCCCCAGCGATCGCCCATTCTGCCGGGGGTTGTCCAGGCAATGCCGTCGAGTAAGGGGGTGAGTTTAAGGGTTCCTTGTCCTTGGACGGTGGGGGGCGGAACTTTTAAAGTGGTTAGGTGAATGATCGCTTGTAAGGTGGGCGTTTCGGAGGGGATGGGAGGCGTGCCTTGGGCGATCGCGGGCAGGGTGGGCCAGAGGAGACCACTAAAAATCAGCCCCTCCAAAAAGGGTTTGATGGGAGGGGGAATGAGAAAAGACGTTAAGTTTAGCCTCATTATTAACCCTTTAAAGATTCCGTGACGATCGCCTCCGCTTCCGTAAAAATCCGTTGCAAATGGGCTTCATCCTTGAAACTTTCCGCATAGATTTTATAGACATTTTCGGTACCGGAAGGTCGAGCCGCAAACCAACCGGCATCGGTCGTAACTTTTAAGCCACCAATCGCCGCCTGATTGCCAGGAGCCTTGGTTAATTTCGCGGTAATAGTATCCCCAGCTAAGGTAGAAGCCGTGACCGCTTCTGGCGATAATTGACTGAGTTTCGCCTTTTGTTCGGGAGTGGCAGGAGCATCCTTGCGCTGATAGATAGGATTCCCCAAACGAGCCGTTAAATCCTGGTAATGTAAACCAGGATCTTTGCCCGTTTTTGCCGTAATTTCTGCGGCCAATAAATCCATAATGATCCCATCCTTATCCGTTGTCCAAACCGTCCCATTTTTCTTTAGGAAAGAAGCCCCGGCACTTTCTTCCCCGCCAAAGCCAAAGGAACCATCTAACAGACCATTCACAAACCATTTAAAACCGACAGGCACTTCATAAACTTGCCGGCCAATCTCGGCTCCCACTCGGTCAATCATGTTACTACTCACCAGGGTTTTCCCGATCGCACTTAACCCCGACCATTGTTCCCGATGAGTAAACAAATACCAAATAGCAACGGAAAGAAAATGATTGGGGTTCATCAAACCAACGTTAGGGGTAACAATACCATGTCGGTCTGAATCAGTATCATTCCCAAAGGCAATATCATAATCATCTTTCAGTTTGACAAGATTGGTCATGGCGTAGGGGGAAGAACAATCCATACGAATTTTGCCGTCCCAATCCAAGGTCATAAAACCAAAAGTGGGGTCAATTTTAGGATTAACCACCGTAATATTTAACCCATAACGTTCGGCGATCGGTTGCCAATAGGCAATATTAGATCCCCCTAATGGATCGGCTCCTAAGCGAATACCGGCGGCTCGAATTGCTTCTAAATCAATAATTTTTTCTAAGTCGTTGACGTAGGGGGTAATAAAATCAAAATAATGGCAATTATCGGCTTTTAGGGCTGTTTCATAACTTAAGCGT
>JAYKIP010000217.1:0-14407 GCA_035286205.1 Merismopediaceae cyanobacterium | reverse complement strand
GCACCACAGTAATCTCATCACCGCCATTGGGTTCTGCGGCAAATTTAACAATGCCAATTTCCCCTTCAACGGCGAGATAAACTGTGCCTTTTTCTTGATCAACGGCGATCGCCTCGGATTGATAGTCTCCCGCTTCTTGCCCATCTTCAATGGGTAATTCAATAGTACGAACAATATTGGCGGTAATCGTACCTGAGGCTGTGGCCTGTAAGGCTAACTGGGCGATCTGATTGCTCCCGGCCTGGGTAACAAACGCATAGGACTGACCCGTAATCGGACTGCGATAGGCGGCTAATCCATAGGCGGTTAAATCACCATCATCTACTCCGAAAATAGAAAAGTCAGGATTACTTAAACTATCCGCCGTAATATTCACCAACTGGCGAGTATTGGGGTCAATTTTGAAAATATTGATACTGTCATTGGCGCGATCGCTGACAATCGCAATATCTACCTTTTCCTCACCCAGGGAGAAATTATAAAGAACATCCACATTGTTATAGCGGAGATCGCCGTATTCGGCCCCTGCGCCTAAAATATCCGCCGGTTTCAGGGTTTGTAAAATTTCCCCCGTCAACGAGAAGACCGCCAAACCGCCATCCTTGAGTGTCCCAATCACAAGACTATTTTCCGCATCAGTCGGATCAAGCCAAACCGCCGGGTCATCACTATCTCCCAGTAAGGGGGGCGTTCCCACTTCTTGATCCACCGTTTCCGGGGTTTCGACAACGGGAAGAACTGCCGGTATCGTCTGAACCTCCAAGCCTAAGGCAATGACCTGGGTGGTCTGCGTTCCATTAAAGTTATTGTCACTGACCACAATTAAACTTTGACGACCATCAGCCAGCACCGGACCCAGGGTCATCCCTTCCAAATTATCGGGGGTGATCCCCAACTCCGCGAAATCCACTAATAAGCGTTTGCTTACCGGCGGATCAATCTGAAAACGGCTATTTCCCGCTTCCCAATACAAATCTTCAAATCCCTGCACATTTAACGCGCCCTGGGTCTGCACTTCGTAAAGTTTCACCGTATTCCCCACACCCACCGCAAAGGAACGTTCTAAGGCCAACAACGTGCCGTTATTATCTAGGGCAAATAATTCCACTAAACCATTATCCGCAAATCCTCCGGCAGGATTAGGTGCCTGGGGAATCGGTTCAATTTCATAGACAAATTCTGCGACAACGGCCCCAGTGGTTAAGTCATACTTCAAAATTCGCGCTAAACTGCTGTTTTCTAGGGTGGCGATACTTCCGTCCTGGGCCAAGGCACTTTCGGTGGCGGTGTAGAGATAGCGGCGATCGGGGGTAATGGTTAAACTTTCAAAGGCTAAATTGTTGCGAATGCCTGTGGTCGTGCCATCGGCCGCTAGAAACTTTTCGGGAATCTCCAGTTCGCTGAGTTGTTGACCAGAGAGTGAAAATTGATTGACAAAGGGATTGGTAACACGACCCAGATCGGGACGAACTTCCCCTTCAGAACTGATATAGACCGAACCGTTTTCAGTTAAAACAATGCCTTCGGTATCTAGGCTATTGGTGGCGAAAGGATTACCCTGGGCATCCCGTAGAGTTGTGACCGAGGTAAAAGTAACATCCCCCTCGTTGAGAGTGCCATCGTTGAGATTAATCGTTAAGCCATAGAAGCGAGCCGGGTTAAACTGGGAGCGGTCATCACTAATGGCATAGTACAAATTGCGGGTGGGATCGTAGGTGATGCCGGATAGGCCCCCCACCGTTGTCTCTTGAAAAATTGTGCCGGTGGCAAAGCTGGTTAAGCCTAACAATTCGACACTTTGAACGGTGTTGCGGGCTTGTTCCTGGGGATTGTTAACGGCAGGAAGATTATTGAGGGGCGCGTTATTCTCAAAAACAACGGTATTTTCATTAAAATCGGTGGGTTGAGTATTCTTAACGAGGGCTAAAACCTGATTGTTGCTCGCCAGTTTAATCTCCACATCTAGCCCTACCGACTCAAAGCTTAAATCCGCCAAACTCGTGACCCCAGTTAAGGTGACACCCATTTGATCTTGGTTCGGATCAAAATCTTCAATGATATTCGGATCTTCAGAGGCTTCCGCTAGGGCAATCCACAGGCGATCGCGGCCAGTCCCACTCCAAATTTGATTATTACCGCCCACCAAGTAAACTGTATCATTTCCCGCTCCTGCCCACAGTTGATTATTGTCACCGGTATAAAGCTGGTCATCCCCTTCACCGCCATAGAGTTGATTCCCCCCGCCATCGGTTGCCTCCAGTTCATCATTCCCCGTATCGCCCAATAACAAGTCATCTTGACCCGCCGAAAGCGTATCATCACCGTCACCGCCACCGAGACTATTGCCCCCCGTCCCTAGGCCAGCCTCCAGATCGTCGTTACCCTCTAGTCCCAGAACCAAATCGTTAGCATTCGCGATTAATTGATCGTTATTGGAAGTACCGAGTTGAGTTGCCATAGAAGTTCAATATCTGGAAAAAAGAGGGTTATACAAAGGACAGCGTTACCAAAAACAGCCACAAGATAATCCCAAAAGCCTTTACTAGCCTTTCATGTCAAGGTTAAGAAAACGTTTTGGTTTGGTTAGATTTTGGGTGAACGACGATCTGAGCTAAACGACCCAAAAACTCCCCAATTACCGATCAAATTAGGGAGTAGCAAGGGGGCAAATCAGGTTACAGGAAGACGAAATCCGCCGCCGTTAAGGTTGTCGTATCAAAGCCGGCTAAGGTGGCAAAAGTGTCCCCATTGAGCGCGATACTATTGCCCGTGAAGGAAAGATTAGCAAAGCTTACGCCAGCCCCCTGGTTCATAATGCCAATGACATCGGTTCCCTGGGTAAAGTCGGTCACGATATTGGGCATATCGAGGAGTAAGGCAGGATCATCGGTTAACAGCCAGAATTGATCGGCTCCGGCTCCCCCGGACAGCAGGTTATCGCCCCCTTCCCCGACATAGAACTGGTCATCACCTTCACCCCCGATCGCCTTCCCATTGGCTCCAAGGTCAAAAATATCATGGCCTTTACCGCCAGAAAGTCGGTAATTCATGGCACCAGACGCATCAAAGTAATCATCCCCACTGCCGCCATTAGCGCGATCGCCGTTGTTGACGGAGAGGGTATCTTGTCCACTGCCGGTATTAATCCGATTTCCCCGCAAGAAAGGAGAATTAACCGCAAAAAGCGTATCTACTTCGTCGTTACCTGCGCCCGTAAAAACGGTGTCGTTAATACCATCAAAAATGATGTCACTATTCGGATCATTCGCGATCGCGGTATCGTTCCCAGAGTTTCCTGTTACTAACTGAGAAACTTCGTCCTCGGCCGCCGCAACCCCTAAACGTGGATCAAGAGCTAGGGGTGTATCCAATTCCAGCATCACGATTTCATTATTATCAATTTCTGGCGGGCGACCAATGGAGAAAGGATAGTTGTTATCGTTGGCAACCAAGATAGTTTTACTATCCAGAACCAGCACATCCTCAATGGTTTGGAAGGGCATGGTATAGGTATTACTGCCATCGGCATTCAGATCATTGGGATCATCAATAGAGAGCAGATCCGCCACTTCTTGCTTGCTAACAAAGCCATTGCTGTCAATTTGGCGGAAATCTACCTTAAAGATTTTCTTAAAAGCCGCCGAGGAGCCTTGATTATTGTCCCGTTCAATCACCAGAAATTCGTGGTCGTTGATGGGGGTAAAGTCTCCGATCGCGTTGGCCGTACTTTCCAAAGGATAATAACCAACTAATCCCTGATAGGATTGACTGGCGACATCAAATTGGTAGATGCGGAGCGACTTAGCCGGATCACCGACGACAGTTCCTTCTAATAACGGATATAAAGTAGTGCGATCGGGACTGAAAGCCATGCCCTCAAAGCCCTGGGAGCGGTTCAAGTTGGCTACCACTAAATCGCCGTAGTAGGGTTGATTGGGATTGTTGAGGTAAGGGGAATTGAGATTATTGTTAGGATTGGCGTAACCTGTACCGGCGAAATAGTCATTCACCAACACTTCCCGACCCGTTCCCGGAAAATCGGTAAAGAAGCCATCTACACCCAGATTAATAAATTGTTTCAATTCTTCGTTGGGGCTTGCGTAGCTGTCGGGTAGAAAGAAATCATCATTCCGCAGGGTATAGAGATGCACCAATAGCCCCGCTTCGTGGGCATCACTAATTAAGGTCGTAGGCGTGCCTGTGACGCGATCGCCATCGCTAATCACCCCATCTCCATTAAGGTCATCGGCCTGTCCATCCCCATTGGCATCCACCGTTGTTAAGGGAACAATGCGCTGTTTATTGGGGCCAATACCATCAGCGTAGGTTTTCACCTCAGCTAAACCCGTCGGAGTCGAAAGGTCGGTATAGGTGCGAGCATCACCACTCACCACAAAATCGTAGGGTTGACCACCGCCTCCAAATAATTGCACTAAGGGAATGTCAATCCCGGCGGTCGGCATGATCGAGTCATGGAGAGCCTTAAGATTAGCCACCTCAAAAGATTGGATAAAAACACGACTCGGATCGGTGAAATTATTGGCTTTTAAGGTATCTACCAGTAATTGACTGGTGTTATATCCCTGACCTTGAAAATAGGTGGGATGTTTGGTTTCGGGATAGATGCCAATTTTCCGCCCGGTTTCCGTTTCTACCTGTTTAACTAGGGCAATGACTTCATCCAGGGTGGGAACTTTTAAGCCATCGTTATCAAAAGTTGTGCCTCGAATCGCGGGAATCCGTTCGATCGCGTTGAGGGTTTTAATTTCGGCCAAGGTAAAATCTTCCGCAAACCAACCCGTGCGATTGACACCATCTAAATTTTTGGTGGTTAGGCGATCGGCAAACTCTGGACGATCATAGACATCGGTGCTGGTGTCGGTGGTATTGAGGGAACCATCGGCATTGAGGACGGCCAACATGGGTTCGTGCCGCGCAATCAACACCCCATCTTGGGTCACGACTAAATCGGGTTCAATAAAGTCTGCTCCCAGGGCGATCGCCAACTGATAGGCTTCCAACGTATGTTCAGGACGAGAACCACTGGCTCCGCGATGACCGATGACAATGGGAGCTTGACCCGTTAAGGTATCAAATTCAGGTTTAGACAACACCTCAGGATGTTGGGGCGATCGCACCGTATCGGCAGTAATTTGATCCCGCACTAAATCCCCTGTACCGGGGAAATCGGTAAAATAGCCATCCACACCCAGGCTGATAAATTGGCGAAATTCTGCTTCGGGATTGTTCTGGTAGTCTGAGGTGAGGTAACGGGCTTCGTCGCGGAAGGTATAGGCGTGAACTTGTAACCCTACCTCGTGAGCATCGGCAATCAAACTGCTAGGGGCGATGTTAACCCGATCCTGGGTATTAATCACACCGTCTCCGTTGAGGTCATCCGCTTGACCATCTCCATTTGCGTCCACAATGCGGCTAGAGAGAATCATCGGCTTCCAAGGCCCGATCCCGTCGGCATAGGTGGCAATTTCCGCTAATCCTTCAGGGGTTTGCAGATCGCCATAGTTGCGGGGATCATTATTGACGACAAAATCATAGGGTTTTTCATTGACATCCTGGTAAATCAACGAACCATCATCGGCAATATCGTAGGCATCCAAGAGTTGTACTAAGGGAATATCTACCCCTTTCGCAGGCATTAAGGTATTATTCAGTTCCTTAAGATTGGAGACTTCAAAGGACTGGATAAAGACACGGTTCGGATCGGTAAAGTCTTTTTCAATTAAGGTATCCAATAACTTTTCTTCTAGGGATAATCCCAAATTGTCGTGATAGGTGGGATGCTTGGTTTCGGGATAAATCCCAATGGTTTTTCCCGTATCGGCCTCGACCTGTTTTACCAAATCAATAATTTCGGATAAGGTGGGAATTTGGAAAACCCCATTAAAGGCTTGAGTCCGAAAACTTTGGGGCATTACGGCTCGTAAGGTTTTGATTTCTGCTAGGGTAAAATCCGACGCAAAAAAGCCTTCTTCCGCCACACCATCTACAATTTTAGTGGTCTTGCGATCCGCAAATTCAGGACGATCTTTAACGTCGGTCGTATTAATTAAATTGGGTTCGTGACGTGCGATTAAATAACCATCTTGGGTAGCTACTAAATCGGGTTCAATAAAATCAGCCCCCCGCAGAATGGCTAACCGATAACTTTCTAAGGTATGTTCGGGTAATTCCCCACTGGCTCCACGATGACCGATAACCAGAGGAGCTTGACCGTTTAAGGTGTTTAAAGGCTGAGCGAGGGGATAATTGGGGGTTTCAATGGGGGCTTCCAGCAGTTTGCCGGTTGCGTCAAAATGGAGCAAAAATGTGCCAAATTCATCCCCAACCCAGAGATCCCCATTCCCGTCAAAAACGAAAGATTCAACATCAAAATCGGCTCCTGTTAACCACCGTTCTGCGGTATCTTCCTGCACAATGTCAAAGGGAATTAAATGATCGGGGTCGGACAGTTGGATATATTTTTGAAGATCAACGGAGCGATCGCCGGATTCTACCCCTGCAAAACTGGGATTAAGTTGCTGTAATCGGAGTAAGAAATCGGCACTATTGGTTTTTGCTCCATAACCATTATCGGATAGAAACCAAAAGACATTTCCGCCCAAGCCAGGCGCAAACTGTACTCCACTAAAGCCCTGGACGGGTTGGCCAGAAAAAGGCGTTTCTCGATCGTTAGTCGGATTGGTTAACGCACTGCCGGAAGACGGGCCTTCCGCAAAGGTATCCGCTGATAAACTCGCAAAACCGATTAACTTAGCCATGGTAAGCATCCCTCAGTAGAAATGATTGATTAAAAACAGCAAAAAACGACGATATTTGGTTATTTCAATCAATAAAAAGGCTCCCATTTCTAGGAAGTCTAAAACTGGGAACCTCATACTGAAAGTAATGAAAAGACTTACATAAAGACGAAATCAGCCGCCGTTAACGTGGTGGTGTCAAAGCCATTTAAGGTAGCAAAGGTGTCACCATTCAACGCAATGCTATTACCAGTAAAGGTGAGGCTGTTGAAATTAACCCCGGCTCCCTGGCCCATAATGCCAATGACATCGGTTCCTTGGGTAAAGTCTGTTACGGTATTGGGAATTGTGATTAGGGCAGGATCATCGCTTAGGAGCCAGAATTGGTCTTTACCTGCCCCACCAGAGAGGAGATTGTCTCCGCCTTCTAGGACATAGAACTGGTCATCACCGTCACCCCCGATCGCCTTTCCATCAGCTCCGAGATCAAAAACATCATTGCCTTTGCCGCCGGAGAGACGATATTTCGTTGCATCTGAGGCATCAAAGTAGTCATCCCCACTGCCGCCATTAGCGCGATCATTATTGCCAACGGTGATCGTATCCATACCGCTACCCGTGAAGATGCGGTTAAAACCCGTGAGTACCCCACCAGTGGTCGTATCTACCTCATCATCTCCTGCCCCCGTAAAGACCCGATCATTCAGACCCCCAAAGTCAATGCCAGCGTTCAGTTCATCTACCTCGGCCGTGCCAGAAACCAATTCCGTATCTTGAACTAAGGTCGCCTCTGGGGCAATGAGTAGGGAAAGTTGACCACCTTGAACTAGGTTATCGTTGGCTTCCACCGTACCGTCCCCATCCGTATCTACGCCTGGAACATTAATGATATTGCCATCACGTAAACTATGGGCCTGAACATTAAACAATAAAACCGAGCCGGGGGCATTTCCCAGATGCTTAGAAATATCTAAGATTCCAGAGGATTCCCAGTTCCCCACATCCGTTGGAGAAGAATCGGTTTGATCAGATGGAACGCCAGTACGATCAATGTGGGCGATACGGGTTAGGGTTGTTTCAGGATTCGTTGCACTGGGATCAATACGCCAAATCGAAGCCTCTTCTCCCGAAGTTGCTCCAAACAAATCAGAGCTAATCGCTCGGTCTTCCTGGAGATAAATCTTGCCATCGTCGGCCCAGTCTAAGTTATCAGGGCTACGCAGACCGTAATCAGGATGGCTAACTCCATTGGTTTCAAAGTCATTGCCATCATAAAGAATCTTAATATCACCGCCAATATTGCCATTAGCGAGATCGGAGAAGTCCACGTCCGCAATGTAGGTGGTTCCCCACACATCGGCATCCCCTAAAATACCTTGCCGACCGGTAGAAGCGACCACCGCTTGATTGCCTTTGTTGGGATTGGTTGCCACATCTTCCGGACGAGACATTAAAAAGGCATTAACATTTGCCGCTAGGGCATCCTGGGTCTCTTGAGTCGCAAAACCCAAGTCATCGTAACCAGGTAAGGTTCCCGTTTCATCGTAAATATCTACTTCAACAAAACGGCCTTTCGTACTGTTACCAGTGCCATTAAAATCACGGGCATCGGCTTCGATCGCATCCGTTGGATTCGTCGGATCATCCGCTACCCAAGCATACAGTTTGCCCCCCGTTAAGCCATTGCGTTCCAGGAAATCAATTTGGCCGTTGCCATCATAATCAACTCCTTTTGTACCTACATAGAGGTAGAGGGGGGCTGGGCCGCGATCATCTCCAATTAATAAAGCCACTTTGTCGGTGGTTCCGGTATCCAACTCCGCTACGCTTTCCCACGCCGCAACTCCCAGCCAGGGTAAAGCCCACAGTTCATTGGTTTCTACATTTAAAGCAAATTCTGTGCCGTTATCGGTTTCTTCGCCTGCAAAATAAATGGTATCAGCAAAGCCGCGACCATTCCCGAACTGATAGGCTTCCATTAAATTAGCAGAACAAAAACGATCTAAGCCAAATTCGCCTGCAATGGTGTCGAGGGGAGTTGTGGGGGTAACTTCTTCGCCTGCACGATTATAAATCGTATCAAAGGCTAACCCGGAATCAACAATTTTAAGGGTGCGTTTATCAATATCAAAGTAGCTAATGCGTGCGCCAGTTAATTGGGCACCACTCGCCAAGGTGTATTTGTAGCCGACATTGTTGCCTACTTCATGGTTAACCAGCACTCGCACGGTGGTGTCGTTGAGGCTATAGGCTCCTGTCCCGTCTAAAATGCCGATGGGCGTATAGTCGTTAATGGTGTCTCCTACGGTGAAAAGCTGATCAACCCGATACCCCTCCAGGGGCTTCATTTGAGACGGTTGATTGGTGTCAAAGGGAGGATTCGACATTGTGGGGACTGTCTCCTGTCAAAAAAGAAATGGACGTTTTTACTGCCAGGACTGAGCTTCCCATGTCAACTTTAAAAAGAGATTACCGCTAGATTATGAATTCCCAGAGATTTGATTAAGATCATTCACCGTCTCAATAACCAAATTTTAAACCTTTTTTAACCTTAATATTTTTCTTACTAGATAATACAACTCTCTTATAAAATTCTTTTTTGCTCCAATATAATTTGTTTGTATTGCAAGCTACTTGTTGCCTCTAGGTGTATAAACCATAAATCGAATGTTGATTTCACCAAAATTTAGTACTCATTACTGGAGCTTAATCAAATCTTACCCTGTTCTTAACGCTGACCTTTCAATCCCTCCGCTATAATCCATTCGTTACCAGTTTCGCCATAACTCTCAAGACAAATCCCCTTGAATAATGGCGTTTATCCCTTATTTTTGTATTGGCGATGTTAAAACCTATTGATTCTATTCTGATTTTTGAAAGTCATCCCGAAAAAATACTTAAGGCGGGAGAAGTGATTTTTGAAGCGGGCGATCGCGGTGAATTGATGTATGGTCTGATAGAAGGAGAAGTGGAAATGTATCTCAAGGGCCAGTTATTGGAAACCTTGACGACGGGCGATGCTTTTGGTGTTCGGGCCTTAGTCCATGAAGATCATCAACGTTTTTGTACGGCGATCGCCAAAACTGATGTCCGATTAGCCATGATGGAAAAGGAACATTTCTTTTTTGCGGTGCAACAAACACCGATGTTTGCCTTGGAACTACTGCGGAGTTATTCAGAACGGTTGCGAAACATGAAAACTCAATTACTGCAAAGCCTGAGTTAGCGTGCCAATTTATGGCCTTAGACATTTTTTTGGTCTGTGGATTAGGCAGTTTAGGGCAACAATGTGTGATGGCTCTCAGTCACTTTGCTGTCAAGATTATTGCTATTGAAAAGCAACCTCCTGATGCCTACGAAATTCCGGGTATATCCTCTTGTTTAGATCAATTAATTATTGGTGATTGTAGATACCTCCCCCTTTTGCGGGAAAAAGCATCCATTGCTCAATGCCGGGCGGCTATATTAGTCACCAGTAACGAAGAGGTCAATATTGAAACGGCCCTGATTATCCGAGAATTGAACCCGGCGACGCGCTTAGTGGTACGCTCAGGGAAAACGAACCTGAATCAACTCTTAGCGGAACAATTAGGAAACTTTATTGCCTATGAACCCTTGGATTTGCCCGCCAATGCCTTTGCCCTAGCGGCTCTCGGTAATGAAACCCTCGGTTTTTTTGAGTTAGAAAATCAATGGTTAAGAATTGTTAGAATTCCGATTGTCTCTAATCATCCCTGGTTAACCTTGAATCAGGCTAAACTTCAGGACTTAAATCGTCATAATCGCCGCATTTTGAGTGTCGAAAAAGGAAAAGTATCTGCCGATTGGGCCTTTCATCAATGGAATGGAGAAGATGGGATAAACGTTAACGATGTGATCATTGCCATTGAATTGGTAGATAGTCTTTTTTCTAGTCTTCAACCTCTCCCCAAAAAGACAACCTTAACTACCTTTTCCCAGAGAAAGCAACCTCTTTGGCTAGACCCCTTCTTTGAGCGTTGGCAACAATTCCGATTAACGGTGCAATCCCGTCCGGTTATTCTCTTTGCGAGTGTAGCGATTATTAGTTTACTATTATTAGGAACTCTTTTATTTTATCTAACAATTCCTCACATTGGTGTTTTAGGGTCATTATACCGGACTTTCGTTTTGCTTTTAGGCGGTTACGGTGATTTATTTGCTGAAATTCAAGAAGTCACAAACTATCGTTGGCTATTGGAACCGTTAGCCTTGTTATTAACATTGGCCGGTATTGCTTTTGTCGGTATTCTCTACGCTTTATTAACCGAAAGTCTTCTTGCCACCAAATTTATTTTTGTCCGGAAGCGTTTACCTTTGCCGAAACAAAACCATATTATTCT
This sequence comes from Merismopediaceae cyanobacterium, assembly GCA_035286205.1. Lineage (GTDB taxonomy): Bacteria > Cyanobacteriota > Cyanobacteriia > Cyanobacteriales > Microcystaceae > Woronichinia. The sequence continues at coordinate 3,288 of JAYKIP010000217.1, read as the reverse complement.
TTTAGGTTTAGGGCGTATTGGGCAACGAATTTCCTATCTCCTCAAAACGTGGAAACAACCCTTAATCGGTATTACTCTCAAATCGGATTTTGATTTCCGCCTTTTACCGGATATTCCCGTCATTAATCAATCTTTTCGAGAAAGCTTTGATAAAGTGAATTTAGCCACTGCTCATAGTATTGTGGTGGTCACGGATGATGACATATTGAACCTAGAAGTTGCATTAACTGCCCATAAAATCAATCCCAAAGCGAATTTAGTCATTCGGACTGCTCGACAGGGATTAAGTAATAGTTTAATGGGATTGTTACCCAACGCTCAGGTACTAGAAACCTATCGGTTAGCGGCCGAGGTTTTTGTGGGATCGGCTTTTGGAGAAAATATTTTGAATCTTTTTCGGCTGAACCATCAAACCATTCTTGTGACGGAATATCACATTGAAGCCCAGGATACCTTGGTGGGTTTACTATTAGCAGAAATTGCCTATGGTTATAGTGTGGTTCCTCTGTTATATCAGTCGGAGAATCGGCCTTGGTTATTTTTTCCTTCCGATGATGTGTTGTTACGAGAAGGCGATCGCCTCATTATTTTAGCAACGATTGATGGGTTAAGAAAAATTGAAGTCCGTGATCTCCAGCCCAAAACTTGGCGGGTCAGAGTCGAAAAAGTAATCAATCAAGATTTTTTGTTTGAGGGAGCCAATACCATTAGTCGCATTTCCGGTTGCTCTCTCCAACAAGCCAGGGAGTTGCTCAACCATCTGCCAAATACTTTGATTACACCGCTTTATCGCCCTCAAGCTCAACGTTTACTGCGTGCTTTAAAGAAAATGCAAATTGTGGCTCTTTTAACCAAAACTCCGGGAAATCCAATGGATAACCAAACCGCAAGTTAAACTAAGATTAATCCAATCTTAGTAATTTCTTAACCTTTACTATTTGCCTATGGGATTATGATGGAAGTTAAGCTCAATTGCTTGAGTCACAAAATTCTCTAGTCCTTTATCGAGATTCAAGCTTGGTTGACGGACTAATATTTTGAGGTCAAACGATGTTAGACCATTATCTTAACCATAATCCCCAGGCGGTATTACATTCGCTACAAGAAATTCGGACTTTTGTGATCCAGGAAGGAGAACAACTTTTTAACCGATGGCGATCGCAGATTGAACGAGAAGCTTTTTCCCCTGGTGCTTTAAACTTAGCCCACTATCTCGCCCTACGTCGTCAAGACCTACGAGAGTTACAACTGGCTTTAGTCCCCTGGGGTTTATCCTCTCTCGGACGAATTGAGTCCAGGGTCTTATCCAATCTGGATGCCGTCATTGTTACCCTGGGAGCCGTTTGCCAAGCCGATCCTCAAATCTTACCCCCTCGTCCTCCCCTCGATACTTTTTTTGAAGGCGATCGCCTCCTAACCCTCAACACCGATGAAGTCTTTGGCGCAAGTCCCCGCGATCGTCAGGTCAGAATTATGGTCACCATGCCCACAGAAGCGGCAGATAATTATCACTTTGTACGGAAATTATTAAAACGGGGGATGAATTGCATTCGGATTAATTGCGCCCATGACCAACCGGAAGCTTGGAAAAAAATGATTAGTCATCTTCAAAAAGCAGAACAGGAACTCAATCGTTCTTGTAAAGTTTTCATGGATCTGAGTGGCCCTAAAGTTCGCCTCAAAACGGTAATTTTACCCCGTCATAAACGACGCTTAAATAAAGGAGATTTATTACATTTATCCTTAGAAGATCCGAAACAAAGCGATGATAAAATTTTCCAAGCCAGTTGCCAAGTTCCCGAAATCTTTACCCAGGTTAAAGCCGGAGAAAAAGTTTGGATTGATGATGGACATATTGGATTTGTCGTGGAGACTGTCAACCCAGAAAAATTAGAATTGCGGGTTACGAATGCTCGTCCCAAAGGAGAAAAACTACGACCCGATAAAGGTATTAACTTTCCCGATAGCGTTCTGAACTTAAATTCTCTATCAGAAAAAGATCAAGAGGATCTCGACTTTGTGGCAAATCATGCCGATATTATTGGGTATTCGTTTGTACAATCGGCTCAAGATATTTTAGTGTTACAACAGGAATTACAAAAACGTTTGGGAGACCACTGGCAACAAAAAGCGATTATTGCCAAAATTGAAACCCTAGAAGCCATCCGTAATTTGCCGGAAATTATTGTACAGGCGGCTGGTCAGCAACCCTTTGGGGTCATGATTGCCAGGGGAGATCTTGCTGTAGAAATTGGCTACCAACGGTTAGCAGAAATGCAGGAGGAAATTCTCTGGATTTGTCAAGCCGCTCAAGTGCCGGTGATTTGGGCGACCCAGGTGCTAGAAAACTTAGTAAAAAGAAGTGTTCCTTCCCGTGCCGAAATGACCGATGCCGCGATGTCAGAGCGGGCCGAATGCGTGATGCTCAATAAAGGGGAATTTATTGGAGAAGCGGTCACAATTTTAGATGATGTTTTAATCCGAATGGAATCCCATCAGAGTAAAAAATCGCCCCAACTACGCGCCTTACATTCTTGGTAATTATCTCAAGAATTCTCTTAACTTATTCATTCATTTTAGAGGTCTTTATGTCTAACCAAAATCCCAATGAGCCTGATCCAATGGAGAATTTTCTGTATCCTCACTATCCCTACGAAGGAGAATTGACTCCTGAAAGTTTAGTCTTTAATGCCAATCTTCAGGAATTTGCCCAACGGATTATTTATCTCTGTAGTCTGGAAACGAATGGTAAAATGACCCCCGAAGAAGCCTATCAGGAAATTCGTCAACTGTGGAAACAATTAAAATCCTCTCACGGAGAACTATTAAATGGTCAATAATGAATGACTTTTAATGAAATAACCCTGACATTTTTGTACTCTGAAAAAGTTTTAACTGAAATCAATAAAATACTAGTGTCAAGAGCTTTTTGATAAAGCCCGTCTAACTCAAAATCTATAATTTTTGGATCTCCTGGGGCGATCTCCCTAAATTCCCCTTCGACAAGCTTAGGGCAAGCCTTCAAAAGGGGAACTTGCCCCTTGAAAGTATTTCAAAAAACGACAGTTCCCAAAATAAAATGGACGCGGTTGACATCCTCCCCTTGCTAAAGCAAGAGGATTCCTAAACCTCACGATTTAGGTTTCTGCTTCATCGCACCTGCCTTCACAGACTTACTCTGTTCCGGTCTTACAGTCGCTCCACAGACTGACACCGCAAGCCCTGCGGCCAAAATGTTTTTACTCGCATTAACGTCACGATCATGGCTTGTTTCACAACTGGGACATT
>JAYKIP010000216.1:0-5839 GCA_035286205.1 Merismopediaceae cyanobacterium | reverse complement strand
GCAGAAAATTGAATCTCACAAAACCGATTGCGTACCGCCGAAAGAGCATAGGAATTCACCAGGTAAATGAAGGGTAAATATTGTTCATTTAACACCTGGGCTTGATCATAAATTTTTCGACGCTCTTCAAATTTTAAAGTTTGGGAACCTTTTAGGTATAAGTCCGCCACTTCTTGTTCCCAGGGCGCAACAACTTGACCCTGTAAGGGCTTGCCGGTTTGGGGTTGCTGGTTAAACATATGTAAATTCCCGTCCACATACCACACATTCGGTGCATGGGGGTCATTGCCCCCGGTTAAGCCTAAAATAATCGCATCCCATTCTAAACTATTGCTTAATTTATCCACTAACACATTAAAACTGAGGGGACTAAAATCCACTTTGATACCCAATTTGCCCAAATCTTCTTGAATTTGGGTTCCCAAGGCTTCTCGAATTTTATTACCCGCGTTGGTATTCAGCACGAATGTGACCGGATTCCCTTTCGCATCCAATAATTCCTGTTTGTCATTATAGGTAAATCCCGCTTGTTTTAATAATTCTTTGGCTTTTTGGGGATTATAGTCATAACCTTTCAAGTTTTTATTATAAAAAGGAGATTGCACCGAAACCTCGGAATTTTGTACGGCTCCTAGCCCCCGATAGATATTATTAATCATGCGCTGACGGTCAATGCCATAGGCGATCGCCTGACGAAAATTGAGATTATTAAACCATTGGGATTTAATGGGATCTACGAGGGGTTTACCGTTGCGTTTGCCTTGGTTGAGATTAAAAGTTAAAAAACTGGTTCCGTAGCTAGGGCCACCATTATAGATGGTAAAATTGCCCCGTTCTTCTTCCTTTTTCAAGAGAGAAAAATATTCTGGAGAAACCCCCACCGAATCCAAACTACCGGAGCGAAATTGTAATAATGAAGTATCTGTGGATTCCACGATCGCCCAAACCACCTGGGGAATATGGGGGAGTTGTTGCCCCTGGTCATCTTTTTTCCAAAAGTAGGGATTCTTTTCAAAAATTAGCCGTTGACTGGTGAGGTACTGCTTTAATTGATAAGGGCCATTGACAATGAGTTGAGCCGGTGGCACATCGGTTCCCCAGGTGCTTAAAAAAATTGGATTACCATTATTGTCTTTCTTTTCAATAGTTTCCCGCAGAACATGGGCCGGTAAAATCGGGACTTCAGCCGCATCTAAAAAGGGAGCAAAGGGTTCAGAAATTTGAAACTCAATGCGTTGATCATCTAAGGCGCGAATTTTTGGGAAATCTCCTTTGATACCGACGCGCAAACTATCTCGATAATTATTGGGAATTTTAGGATTTAAATAAAGCTGATTATAACTAAAAACCACATCTTCTGGGGTTAAGGGTTGACCATCCGACCATTTAAGATTGGGTCTCAGTTTAAAGGTAATGGTTTTATTGTCTTCGCTCATTTCCCAGGATTCTGCTAGGGCCGGCTCCTTTTTACCCGTAATCGGATTTTCTTCGATTAAGCCTTGATAGGTTAACCCAAAAATATTAGGAGATTCGGCAGAAAGCACCGCGTTAAAGGTCTTTGGATCACTCAAAACGGAAAAAACGACCTGATCTTTGAGGTCTGGATTGGCACAGCCTGACACACTGAGGGTAAACCCCAAAAGCAGGATCAAGGTCATTAATGTTTTTTTGAGAGAGGTAAATAACATCCGCTTCGGGTGACTGAATAATCGCGAAGAAATAACTTGTTTTCCATTTATTATACAGGAATATTAGAACATTTTTCTAGATGGTTGGACGCAAGAGATTCCGTGTTGAGTCATGATGAGCGAGAAAACTCTCGTCTTTAGGGGAGGATAAAGCCACGCCGCACAGAAACAAAGAAGTATTTTGTGTACTACAAAACTTTTTTGTCAACATGAAGAATAGCTGATGCACCTGGTATTAAATCAATTCGACCTATTTTTTTATAACTACAAATCAATATAAAATATGATTGATGTGAACGGATAAGCAAGAAAAATAAGAACAAGATCCGACAATCTCCCGACATCCAGAGAACCGATGCAGTGATAAACTCCATTGCGGATAACTAATTCTTTGAGTTACGGTTCAAAAGTGTTATTTTTCTGTGGCCCAAAGAGTTTAGTTAAAACCTATTTTATTGATTGTTTTTATCGGAGTTTTTTACATGACTTTTCGTTCTGCTTTTTCCCTCGGTATGATTTTGACTACGTTGACCCCCTTGGCAGTTTGGGCCGGCGCGGCTCCTCCCTCTAAAAAAGCGGCTATTACTTCTTTTGCCATTACTTCGGCTCAATTATCCAGTGCAAAGGATCAACAACCGGGCAAATTAGTGGAGTTTGAAATTCAAGATAACGTCAAGGATATTAGTGTGAGTCGTAATGCGGTTACCGTGCAAAAACCGGGAAGTTATTTACTGATGGCGGCTCCCAAAATTACAGCAACAAAAAATGGGGGATGCTTAGACCTATGGTTAACCCTCAACGGCCAAGATATTCCTAACAGTGGTATTCGCTCCTGTCAAACAACGGCGGGCAACACGGATGTATTAATGTCTCAGACGATTATCAAACTGAAACCCGGCGATCGCATTCAAGTGATGACTAACGGTAATGGGGCAATTCTCAATGCCATCAAACCAGAAAAAGGGCCACTCATTCCCTCGATTATTTTTACCATTGTTGGTCTGAAATAGACTGGACAATAGGCGGGCAATTCTAAGCAAGGTTCTGTTTCTTCCGCCTGAGCGTTTATAATGGAAGACTTCATTTGATTACAGGGCAATCATCGTAACAATGAGTCAACGCGATAACTTTGCAGGCGGCTTTTTGCTGGGAACCCTCATTGGGGGAACCGTTGGCGGCATTATCGGGGTACTGTTAGCCAACCGACAAACTGCGGCCTCTCCCTCCACCCAGTCCTCTCAGACCCCAGACGATCCCTTACCTCACCTAGATAGCGAGGTCAATATTGAATTAGCCCGTCGTCGCCTCGAAGAAAAAATTGCTCAACTCAATGGGGCGATCGATGATGTCCGACACCAACTGGGGAACGTCAATAGTCTGGCGGTGGAAGTAACCGAAGAAATCTCCTCCTAGAACCTCTCCCAACAGGGCGGGCTGTGCTACTATCTTAGGCAACCTGGCAACCCTCGAAACAAAAAGAGGCAAAGCGAGTCAAAATCCCCTGGTGGTGTTGTGGAGTTTTACGTTATCTATGAGTCATTCCCTTAAGGGTCAACGAAGCTATCTGGAGCCGATCCGCATTGGTGTCATTGGAGTCGGTAATATGGGTCAGCATCATACCCGTGTCCTAAGTCTGATGAAGGATGTGGAGTTTGTCGGTATTTCCGATACCAACGTAGAACGGGGCCTCGACACTGCCAGTAAATATCGAGTGCGTTTTTTTGAGCATTACACCGATATGCTTCCCCATGTGGATGCGGTGTGTGTGGCTGTGCCGACCCGTTTACATCATAGTGTGGGGATGGCCTGTTTACGGGCGGGGGTTCATACCCTCATTGAAAAACCGATCGCCGCGAGTATTACCGAAGCAGAGTCCTTAGTGAATGCGGCCGCGGAATCCCAGTGTATTTTGCAAGTGGGCCATATTGAACGGTTTAACCCGGCGTTTCAAGAATTAAGCAAAGTTTTACAGACCGAAGAATTATTGGCTTTGGAAGCCCATCGTATGAGTCCCTATTCCCAACGGGCTAACGATGTGTCAGTCGTTTTGGATTTGATGATCCATGACATTGATCTGCTCTTGGATCTGGTGGGGGAACCAGTCGTGAAGTTAACGGCCAGTGGCAGTCGGGCTTCCGGTTCCGGGTATTTAGATTATGTGACGGCGACCCTAGGCTTCACCTCTGGCATTGTAGCGACTTTAACCGCCAGCAAAGTAACCCACCGCAAAATCCGACGCATTGCCGCCCATTGCAAAAGTTCCTTAACCGAGGCGGATTTTCTCAATAACGAAATTTTGATCCATCGGCAAACCACCGCTAACTGTTCGACGGATTACGGTCAGGTTCTCTATCGTCAAGATGGTTTAATCGAAAAAGTTTATACCAGTAATATTGAACCACTTCATGCGGAATTAGAGCATTTTGTCTATTGTGCGCGGGGAGGCGATCAACCGTCCGTTGGCGGTGAACAGGCCCTGAAGGCTTTACGGTTAGCCAGTTTAATTGAGCAAATGGCCCTGGATGGTCAGATGTGGCACTCCTCGGAGGTTTCTTTGGAATGTTTGGGGCAGGCTGTCCCAGCGACGAATCCGGTTCTGGCCTTAAGTTAACGGAATTCGGTGGAATATTAAGTTGTTTTTGAAGTTATTTAATGACTTTTTGACTTTTTAAATTTTAATTTTTTAAACGTTTAAGATTACTATGAATTTATCCATGAGAGGCTTTTTTAACAATACCGTTGTCCGTTGGTGGATTGTCGGTTTAGCCTTTATGGTGATTAATATTGTTTTATTAGATTGGTTAAAGGAATCTTTACATTTATCTTTGTCCTGGGCGACGGTTATCTCTTCAGAAGTTTGTACGATTACCCGTTATCTGGCTAACGATTATTGGGTGTTTGGGAATCCTCGACCCACCTGGAAACGTTGTTGGGAATACCATGTGGCTAATGCCAGTAGTTTTTTCCTGTGGTGTTTTATTGTGATTGTTTTGGGCGGTAAGATGGGACTGGATCACCGGTTAGCGGCTCTGTTGGCGACGGCAGTTTCGGTCAGTTGGAGCATGGTTACGAATTTCCTTTGGGTTTGGAAAAAGCCTTCCCGGCGATCGCCCCAGTCTTCTGAGTTAGATTAACGGTGGGGATTTAGCCAAGGATTCGCCCTTGTCATATTTTCCCGTCCAGGAGCGAAAACATTGTGAGTGCTAAAGCGGCTCGTCCCTATACTCTGCTTTCTATCGGTGCGGCGATCGCCACCATTGGGTTAAAGTTAGCGGCTTTTTGGGTAACCGATTCCGTTGGGTTATTATCCGATGCGTTGGAATCCGGGGTGAATTTATTGGCGGCATTGGTGGCCTTTTGGGCTTTATCGTTAGCGGCCAAACCACCGGATGAGGAACACCCCTTTGGTCATAGTAAAGCGGAATATTTTTCCAGTGGGTTAGAAAGTGCGTTTATTTTGATTGCTGCGGGGAGTATTGCGATCGCCGCCTGGGGCCGATTATGGGAACCGCAACCCTTAGAGAAGATTGAATTGGGGTTAATTTTATCCTTAGTGGCGACGGCGATTAATGGGGGAGTGGCTTGGATTTTATTAAAAGCGGGAAGGCGTTTGCGGTCTATTACCTTAAGGGCCGATGCTCATCATTTATTTACTGATGTTTGGACTTCGGTGGGGGTCATTTTTGCCATTTTATTGGTGAAGCTCACCGGTTGGTTGATTCTCGATCCGTTAATTGCGATCACTGTTGCTTTTAATATTATTTGGACAGGGGTTAAATTAATGCAAGAAACCCTATCGGGACTGATGGATCAAGCCATTCCTAAAGCCGAAATTCAACAGATTACCCAGCTTTTTTCTCCCTACGAAGACCGGGGGATTCGTTTTCATTTATTGCGGACTCGGCTATCGGGAAGTCAGCGATTTATTTCTTTTCATGTGTTAGTGCCGGGGCAATGGACGGTACAGCAAGGACATGATCTGTGTGAATCTTTAGAAAAAGCGATTACGGAAATGCTTGAAGGCAGTCATGTGACGACCCATTTGGAGCCGATTGAAGATCCGCTTTCCTGGGAACATTCGCCGATGGATTAAAAGGATGATTACCCCGGCGATCGCACTTAGGATGGGTTAGCGTAGGGCATATAGAAAC
>JAYKIP010000215.1:0-3632 GCA_035286205.1 Merismopediaceae cyanobacterium | reverse complement strand
CCCCATAGGCCAATTAACCACTGCACCAGTCGTTGCCAAAGGGGAAACTGAAACACATAAAAACCGATATTCCAATGAAATTGTGGATCTTCGTGACCGAAAGGCATGGGATGAAAACCCTGGGCCACCGTTGTCCAATGCCCCGCTAGAAACGCCCCCCACAATCCCGACAACAGAATCATTATCCCCAGGAGCGATCGCCGGGGTTGCCCCATCACCAGCAGAGTTAACCCAACGGTTCCCCAAAATCCCCAGACCCCCCAGGTGGCCGCATTTGTCCAGGGAATAGCCGAGGCCGTCGCGGTGGTGACATTATCCAGATTGGGCAGGGTAAAACGCGGAGTCCAAGCCCCCACTGTTAAATACACCGTATAAACCAACAACCCTGTTAATAGTCCCCCTAGACTGACCATTACCCCCAGTAACGGGAACAACCCCAGGGGCGGGGTGTAGTGGAGGGTGATCGCCGGGGCAGGTTCCGGTAAATAGCGCGAGACAGGGGGTTTTGTTTCCCTCAGAAGGGGTGCTGGCCAACCCAACGCCTCAGCTTGCCGTAAATGGTGATCGAAAAAGCCCCCCGATAACCCGACCGTGCCTAATCCCAACGCTAATTGCCAACCCAAACGCCCTAAAAAGACCTGTAAATAGCCCAATTCTTGATACCACCACACCTCCGCCAATAGATGGGCGACTAACTCCACCGTCACCGCGATCGCCGCTATCCCCAGCACGACCTTCAGAACCGGAAACTTTGCCATAAACCACCTCAACCGTCACCGTCACCAGGCTATCACTGTTCCCGATCCTTTCGCCAAGTCCCAGCCCTGAAGGTTTAGGAGGCCGACTCCGCCAAACTGGCCACTAACGCCAACAACTGATTCGGCTGAAACGGTTTCGTTAGGTAATGATTTGCCCCTAAATCCATTGCCCGTTGACGATGCGTGGCATTTTCACGCGATGTTAAGACCACCACCGGCAGCGATCGCCACTGTTGATCCCCACGAATCAGTTGTAACAGGGAATAACCATCCATATTGGGCATCTCCAGATCACAAAACGCCAGACTAATCGGCTCTCGATGACGACCCAACAACTCCCAGGCTTCTTTCCCATCGCGGCACTGAATCACCCCATAGCCCGACCGCGACAGAATTCGCTCTAGGGTGCGTCTCACCGTAATCGAATCATCAATCACCAGAATCGTCGTTTTATCCCCAGAACTGGGTTCCGGGTGGGTCAGTTTAGACCGTTCTTGGGCCGAAAGCGGAGCCGATAACTGTTGCCAGAGACGTTCAAAGTTTTCCGGCGCAAAAATGGGAATCACCTCCCCCGTCCCCAACACCGTGCAACCAATCAGATAGGGCGGTAACGGCGTAATCGCATCCAGGGCTTTGACCACTAGGGGCCGTTCATCCACAATTTGATCCACCGCCAACACCCCGACCTGATCCTTCAGATTCACCATTAACCCCACCTCCTGATTCCCCGGCGGGAGCCGACCGCCCTGGTGGGCATCGTAGGGGAGCAATTCCGCCAATGACCGCACGGGATACCATTGGTCTTGCCACTTGACCTGATGGTTTTGGGTGTCTTCCTTCAGGGAAATGGCCCGCAAAATACTCTGGGAGGGAAAAGCGATGAGGCGTTGTTGAGAGCGCACCAATAGCAACGGCAAAATATTTAACGTTAGGGGAATCTGAATCACAAAACAGCTACCCTCGCCCGGTTGGGTTTCCAGGTGGAGCCGGCCCCGCAATCCCTCCACCAACTGTTTCACAATATCCAAGCCTAGACCCCGCCCGGACAGATCACTCACCTGGGTAGCCGTAGAAAAACCGGGGGCAAAGAGGTAATCCAACAAAGCTTCCTGCCCCACCGATTGACTCTCCTCGGCTGTCAACAAACCGGATGCCACCGCCCGTTGACGCACCTTCTCCAAATTGACCCCCCGGCCATCATCCGCCACCCGAATCATCACCTGGTTATGGGTTAAGCTGGCCCCCAAGGTCAGGGTTCCCTGGGGGGGTTTCCCCTGGTGTTGCCGTTCCTGGGGCGGTTCCAAGCCATGGTCAAAGGCATTCCGCAACAGATGGGTTAAAGGAGTCCGTAATTGTTCCAAAATTGCCAATTCGACCAGCACATTTTCCCCTTCAATGCGGATTTGAACGGGTTTCCCATGGCGATCGCTTAATTGTTCCAAGGGTTGAATAAAGGATTTGGCCAACATTCCAAAGGCCACTAGCCGCGATTCGGTTAGATCCCCGTCCAGCTTGTCCAAGGATTGACGGACTTCGATCAAGGTTTCTTGCAGTTCCCGCTCGACCACATCAATGTCTTCTTGGATCTCCTGTACCTGTACCATTAATTCCTGAAACCGTTGCAGTAAGCTATGCACCGCCGTATAACGGTCAAATTGCAGGGCATCAAAATCACTGGTCAGGGTATCCGCGAGATTGGATGAGCTATTGCCGGGATAGACTGGCCGCGTTTGTTCCGAAAAGGTCAGTTCATCGTAGAGGGATTCCACCTGTTCCCGTAGGGGCGATAACTGTTGATTGCGTTGTTTGAGGTTGCGGCTGGCCTGGCGAATTTGTTGGTCGTAGGTTAATAACCGTTCATGGTTAATCAATAATTCGCTGACCGTATTACTCATCCGGGTTAATCGTTCCAGGGGAACCCGTAGGTTTTGCCGACTGGGGGCAGGTTGGGAAACTTTGGCGGGTTGGGGAGAGGGGGAGAGGGGGAGAGGGGGAGCGGGGGAGACTGGGGGCGGGGGAGACTGGGGGACTGGGGGCGGGGGAGAAGAGGGGACGGGGGGAGAAAGGGGCGTAATTTGGGGGGAGAGTTCCCGAAAACTAGGGGAGAAGGTCGGGGTCGTACCGGTTAAAAATTGCTGGCGTTGATGGCGGATTTCGGCGATCGCCGTTGTGATTAGGGGAATAAAGGGATGGTGAGCCTGGAGGGATTGGGTTTCCTGGATAATCCTCTCTAGCCAGGGACAACTCAGGGCTTGACCCAGCAGGGTACATTCTTCCGCCAGCACTTGAAAACGTTCCTGTAATAGGGCTTCATCTCCCGTTGGTAAGGCTTTTTCGACCCTGGTTAAACAATCCTCTAGTTCTAACTCTAGGGCGGTTTTCACAAAGTTGGAAATGCCGGTGCTAACCTCTGGTTCCGGTTCGGCAGTTTGGTTATTATTCAGAAAACTTTCTAGGGTGAGGGCAATTTCTGTTTGGGTATGGGCATCCTCCTGTCCGGCGATCGCCAAATCAATCAGGGTTTGCACTTCCTGGGTTGCAAATACCAGTAATTCAAACACCATCGCCGTTTCGGGCAATTTGCGCTGTTCCAGGGCTTCAAAGACATCCTCCATCCGGTGACATAGATGGTTCAGCGTCGGCAAGGCGGCCATCCCGGCTCCCCCCTTCAAGGAATGGGCCGCTCGTCCCAGGTTTTTATACAAACTAAAGCGTTGATCGGCTTCGGGATTGCTGGACAATACCTGTTCGAGTTCCTGAAGTCCATGGTTTAACGCCGTTAGACATTCGGGGGCATCCTCTTCGAGGAAGGCTTGACGGGCCTCGGCGGCGATCGCGGCTAATAGATCGGCATCTAACATAAAAGGGACAGGG